>CABSKZ010000190.1 GCA_902478395.1 uncultured Eubacteriales bacterium
AGCCTTGCTTTGCAAGTCTTTGGGCGTTGCCCTATCGTGCTGACGCACGAACTGTGCTATTGACGGCTTCACAAAAATGCCCTTGCAAGCAAGCATTTTTGCTTCATGGTATAATAATGAACACATAGTGAATCCGAGTGAAGCGAAGGATGAGCTTAGTGAGAATATATACCCTTGTGGTATAATCATATCAGTACGAAGGGAGGCGGCAAGATGAAAAAAAGTGTGTACAGTTTGGTTCTGGCAGATGCCGTCGTAGAGGCAATTGACCAGATGGCATACCGGAAAGGGACGAGCCGTTCCAATCTAATTAACCAGATTCTGGCCGAACAGGTTTCCTGTATCACGCCGGAAATGCGGATGCGCGATATTTTCGGACAGCTCGAAAGGCTGGTCAGTGATACGTTCCAGATCCAGCAGCAACCTTCAGATGCCATGCTTTCGCTGAAAAGCTCTTTGAAGTATAAATATAAGCCTACAATTCGCTACAGCGTGGAAATTAACCGCCAGATGGAGGATACCGTGGGAGAACTGCGCGTTGCCTTCCGGACGCAAAGCACCCAACTACTGGCGGTGTTGAAGGACTTTTTTGTGCTCTGGGCAAATTTGGAGCACAAATATATTGCCCGTTATTTTGCGGGACGGAAAATATCCTATACGATAGACGGCGGGAGGCTCACCCGCTCCCTGATGATGCCGGACCAGGCGGAACGGCAGACGGATGAGGCGCTGGGAGAGGCGATCGCAGAATACATCACAATGTTTGACGATGTGTTGAAAACCTATTTTTCCTATGCGGATAATCCTGCTGAGGCCGCGCGAAAAGCGGAGGAACGCTATTGCGGCTATTTAAAACAGGGCATCCGCTTTATATAGATTATAAAACCGTATTAAGGAGGTATGCAGGATGAACATGCAAAAATTTACACAAAAATCACTGGAAGCGATTCAAAATGCGCAAAATTTAGCAATTGAATACCAGAACATGCAGATCGAACCGGAGCATTTGTTATGCGCTTTGTTGGCTGACAAAGGCGGTCTGATTCCACAGCTTTTAGTGAAGATGAATATAGATGTGGAGGCGTTGGGAAACGATGTTCTTGCCGTTGTGGAAGGGCTGCCGAAGGTAAGCGGGCCCGGACGGGAAGAGGGGAAAATCTACGTTTCGCAGGACGTGGATAAAATTCTGGTTGAGAGCGAGAAAAAAGCGCAGCATATGAAGGATGAATATGTTTCAGTTGAGCATATTGCCCTCGCCATTCTAGAAAGACCAACTGCTGCACTCAAAAAAATCTTTGAGCAATACCGGCTGCAGAAAAATCAGTTTATGAACGTCCTCGCGACGGTGCGTGGAAATACGCGCGTCACGTCGGATTCGCCGGAGTCGACGTATGACGTCCTGGCGAAATATGGATCCGATTTGGTGGAGCTTGCCAAGAATCACAAGTTGGATCCGGTCATCGGGCGCGACAGCGAAATCCGCAACGTCATCCGGATTTTGTCGCGGAAAACGAAAAATAACCCGGTGCTGATTGGGGAACCCGGCGTCGGCAAAACAGCGATTGCCGAAGGACTTGCGCTGCGGATTGTGCGCGGCGACGTGCCGGACAGCTTAAAAGACCGGAAAATCTTCTCGCTGGATATGGGCGCGCTGATTGCCGGCGCCAAATTCCGCGGCGAGTTTGAAGAACGGTTGAAAGCGGTCCTGGAAGAAATTAAAAAGAGTGAAGGCAGAATTATTCTGTTTATCGATGAGCTGCATAATATCGTCGGAGCGGGCAAGACAGAAGGGGCGATGGATGCAGGGAACCTGTTAAAACCGCTACTGGCGCGCGGCGAGCTGCACTGTATCGGTGCGACGACACTGAACGAATACCGGCAGTATATTGAAAAGGACGCGGCGCTGGAACGGAGGTTTCAGCCGGTTTTAGTGGATGAACCGACCGTTGAGGACACAATCTCCATCCTTCGCGGCCTGAAGGAACGGTACGAGGTGTACCACGGTGTGAAAATTCAGGACCAGGCGCTAATCAGCGCGGCGGTGCTGTCACACCGGTATATTGCAGACCGTTTTCTGCCGGATAAGGCCATCGACTTGATTGACGAGGCCTGTGCCATGGTCCGTACGGAAATGGATTCTATGCCAACGGAGCTCGACGAGATTTCCCGGAAAATCATGCAGCATGAAATTGAAGAAGCGGCGCTGAAAAAGGAAACCGACAAGTTGTCGCAGGAGCATTTGAGAGAAATTCAGAAATCTCTGGCAGAGATGCGTGCTCAGTTCAAAGAAATGAAAGCAAAATGGGAGAATGAAAAACAGGCAATTTCCAAGGTTCAGAAGCTGCGGGAGGAACTGGAGCAGCTGGGCGCAGAGATTGAACATGCAGAGCGCAGCTATGACCTCAACAAGGCCGCGGAGTTAAAATATGGCCGCCTGCCACAGCTGCAAAAGGAGCTGGAAGAGGAAGAGGCCCTTGCGGAAAAAGAGCACACGGGGAACAAACTGCTGCGAGACAGGGTGACGGACGAGGAAATCGCGAGAATCGTGGGCCGGTGGACGGGCATCCCGGTTGCGCGCCTAATGGAAGGCGAACGGGAAAAACTGCTTCGTCTGGGCGATATTCTGCACGAACGGGTTATCGGGCAGAACGAGGCGGTGGAAAAAGTTACAGATGCCATTCTGAGGTCCCGCGCGGGAATTCAGGATCCGAACAGGCCGATTGGCTCATTTCTATTCCTTGGACCGACCGGCGTCGGGAAAACCGAGCTTGCAAAATCGCTGGCGCAGGCGCTGTTTGACGACGAGCATAATATTGTCCGTATCGACATGACGGAATATATGGAGAAGTACTCCGTTTCCCGCCTGATTGGCGCCCCCCCGGGCTATGTTGGCTATGAAGAGGGCGGACAGCTGACCGAAGCGGTCCGGCGGAAGCCGTACTCCGTCGTATTGTTCGATGAAGTGGAAAAAGCGCACCCGGACGTGTTTAATGTTCTTTTACAAGTGTTGGACGACGGCCGCATTACTGATTCCCAGGGACGTACGGTCGATTTCAAGAACACCATTATTATATTGACCTCGAATATCGGATCCAATTATATTTTGGAAGGAATCGACGCTTCCGGACAGATTACAGATGAGGCGAAATCACAGGTTGAGGAACTGCTGAAACATCAGTTCCGGCCGGAATTTATAAACAGGCTGGACGAAGTGGTATTCTATAAACCGCTCAGCAAGGCGGAAATTTCTTCTGTGGTCGATCTGATGGTTCAGGATTTGCAGAAGCGGCTGAAAGACAAACAGCTTGGCGTACGTCTGACGGAACGGGCGAAACAATATGTCGTCGATGCGGGATATGACCCGGTCTATGGGGCGCGTCCGCTTAGACGCTTCCTGCAGAGCAAGGTGGAAACGTTAATTGCAAGGCTGATTATCAGCGACGATTTATCGCCGGATACGAATCTCATCGTGGACTACCGGGACGGCGCGCTGGTTATCGATAAGGAATCCTTGCATCATAACGCAGCACTGGATGCATAAGGAGGCTTTGTGCCCACGAATCTATCGTTTAGAAGTCTTCTGAGAAGGGCTGAAAGGGACGAGGTCCCTTTCGGCCTTTTTTATATTCAGCTTCATTTTGCGGTCGTTCTGCCTGTTTTTGGGTTGACTTCTTTGTGCGGAATCTTTATAATAAAGATAGAAGAGCAAACAGGGAAGGAAAACACATATGAAGGTTTTGGCAGTTGGAGATGTCGTTGGAGACAGCGGCACAAATATGGTGCTCGACCATTTGGAGGGCATCAAACAGAAGTATGGGATAGATTTTTGTGTGGTGAATGGCGAAAATGCCTGTTCCAACAATGGCATTACCCGCCGGAAGGCGGAGCTGATTCTGGAGGCCGGGGCGGACGTTATTACGCTCGGCAACCATACCTTCCGCCAAAAGGAGGCCGTACATCTGCTCGCAAACAATGAACGGGTAATCCGGCCAATCAACTACCCGAAGGGAACGGTTGGGAAGGGCGTTTGCTGCATGGCAGCAAAGGGGAAAAAAGTTGCGGTTATCAACGCAATGGGGCGGATTTATATGGACTATATGGATTGCCCGTTCCGGGGAATCGAGGCGGCGCTCAGCGGAATGCAGGCGGACATTGTGCTTGTAGACTTCCACGCGGAGGCAACGAGTGAGAAAATCGCGATGGGGTATTTTTTGGACGGAAGGGTGTCCGCTGTGTTTGGAACACATACCCACGTGCAGACCGCGGACGCAAAGATACTACCGAAAGGAACCGGATACATCACAGATGTAGGCATGACCGGGCCGTACCACTCCTGTCTAGGGGTAAAAAAAGAAATTATTATCGAACGGTTTACCACTTGTATTCCGCAGCGGTTTGAGTTTGCGGACGGCGCAGCGCAGCTCAATGCAGTTGTTTTTACAGTTGACGAAGCAACGAATAAAACAACTGCGGTGGAAGCGGTCAACATCATGCCGGGAGACAAAAATGGATAAGCAGGATTTAAGAAAACAGTATTTATCCCAGCGGAAGCAGCAGCCCCCAGAGCTGCTGGCCGCGTGGAGCAGGGAAATTGTCGCACATCTGGAAACTACCGTGGAGTTTCAACAGGCTCAGATGGTCATGACATACCTAAGTGCGCATGGCGAAGTTGAAACGTTGAAATTGGTGAAAAAATTGCTCGCGGCGGGACGGAGTGTGTGTGTACCTTTGTGTGATGTTCGCACACATACCATGACTGCGCACAGAATTGACCGGCTGGAGCAGCTGCACCCCGGTTCTTTTGGGATTTTGGAGCCGGCAGAGGAGAATGCCGTCTCTGTCGAAGACATCGACTTTATAGTGGTCCCGGGCTGTGTATTCAGCAGGGATAAACACAGGATCGGGTACGGAAAGGGGTATTATGACAAGTTCCTGTCCCTTCCCCAAAGAAGGGCAGTAACTGCGGGGCTGGCTTACGGCTTTTGCCTGCTAGACGGTTTTGAAACGGATATATATGATGTGAAATTAGATATGGTTGTTACGGAAACTGGTGTTTTGAGGTAGCACAATGGATATTTTATATTTTGACTGTCTGGCGGGCGTCAGCGGAGAGATGGTCGTCGGAGCGTTTTTGGATATGGGCATCTCAGCCGACTATCTGCTTCGAGAACTTGACAAACTTCCGTTTGGACAGGGACTCCGCGCTTCTGTGGCGAAAACCTCCCGTCAGGGAATTGCCGCCACACAGTTTTTGTTGAGTGCGGAGGAGAAGATCTCCCGTTATTATGAGTCCGGTCCGTTTCTGACGGTGATGGATGCGGTGGATACCTGCCTGTTCCGTCCTGGGGTAAAGAGAACGATTCGGAATACGTTGCTCCGGCTGGCCCGCGCACAGGTCAGAGTGCATCAGTTGGAGCTGGAAAAGCTCACAGTCTCAGAGCTTGGCGGGGTGAATGCCGTACTGTATATCTGTGCCGCGGCTATCTGCTTGGATGCTGTAGGGGCGGATTTGGCGGTCAGCTCCCCGGTTACCGAGGGGATGGGAGTTGTAGAGAGCCGGCATGGCATCTTGAGCGTGCCGGTTCCCACCACGCTGGAAATTATGCGGGAAAAAGGCGCCCCCCTTCAAATCGCCGGTGAAAACGGTGAATTGATCACGCCGGCAGGGGCGGCGATTATATGCGAGTTTGCAGACCGGTTTGACGCCATGCCAGACATGACGGTCAGCGCGGTTGGCTTTGGCGCTGGGATGACGGAGCTATCCGGTCGGGCGAATGTACTGCGC
>CABSKZ010000191.1 GCA_902478395.1 uncultured Eubacteriales bacterium
TCACTAAGCTCACCCTTCGTTTCACTCGGCTTCGCCAAGTGTTCATATTATACCACATTCGCATTTTACGAAGGTAAAATGTGCGGCAGAGCCGCAAGCAAGCGGCCTGACGCTTGCCGAATGATGATTCAATGTTCTCAAAAGCGAACGCGTTTGGCGTTCGGGCGGCGGAAAACGCCGCCGTTCATTAGAACCTTTTGAGGTTATTATACCATAAATCCGAAGGATTTTGGTATAATTGCGCATGTGCGTTTCCGAACAACGTGAGGAAAATTCGCACGCGCGATAGATTCCTCGCCGGAGGCGTATCATAAACGCTTTTGCGTTTATGATACCACAAGGGCATATATTCTCACTAAGCTCATCCTTCGCTTCACTCGGATTCACTAAGTGTTCATATTATATCACAAATATGTCGAAAAATGGAGGGGGAATTTTTAGCAATTTTTAACTACTGAACCGGTATGCGGTAAAACGCGAGTATCGGAAGGAAGCTGTGGGTATCAAACGGAAGATTGTTGCTGCAATAGATAAATGCGCCGCAGCTAATAACAGCATGTTCGCCGACCGGCAAAGCAGTGCGCACAGTTAAGGTATCACCGTGGGCCTCGCAGTCAAGTACCTGATTCATCCCCCCGCCCGATTCCAAAGCAAACGGAATCTCTGTTTCCACCTCCCGGCGGAAATACAGCTCTTGGTGTACATTTTCAAATTTCAGCAATATTTCATATTCATTTAGGCGGATAGCCGATACGATTTCCGGAGCATCACACAATGTATTTTTTCCGTACAGGTAATGCAGCGCTTGATTTGCGAGCCGCTGCCCGATGACCAGGTTCGCTGACGCATTGTTATGAATCCGGTCGCATACGTTCACGTCCATCGATGGAACGATATGCACGTGCGGGATATCTTTGGCCGCTTTCCGCTGCGCATCCCGCACCATCCCCCAGCCCTCGGTATCCTCATCACGCGCGGTTACGCTTTTATTCAGCTGCACCGTGAAGAACGGAAGCTTGCTGCTGCTCAGTTCCTTACGAAGCGCTTCCACCATCTGCCGAAACCGGGATACATACGTTTCCCATTGCCGTCCGCGCGTATCGTCGCAGCCCTGGTACCAAAGCACGCCTGCCACCCTGCCCCCGGCCGCACGGCAAATCTTAACCATATTCGCAAATAACCGGCCGTTTTCATGCGGATTCCATTCAGAAAGCGATGAACAGCCCAATGCGGTTGGGATTAGGCCAATCGGATATCCCAAATTGTGGTGCAGGATTTTTGCGAAGCACAAATAGGGCGAATGCGCTGCATTCACCCGCGGCCTGTTCGCCGGATGGAAGGTATTTGTCGCGTCACCGAGGGGATGCGCCGCCAAATCCCACTCTCCGTCGCTTCCAAAGCAGTGAACGCCCAACTCCGGCGGGTCCGGTATATAGTCCCGCCCGTATCCGACCGCGTTGCTCTGCCCGGCTATCAGAAACAGGTCGCCTACGCCGATGTGTTTTACCATATCGCCGACATCCGAGGCCTCCAGCCCGCAATTTCCCCGGTTCAGACAAGATTCTATCCGGTAAGGCCCTCCTGCTGGGACCTCCCGCAGCTGGACGCTCCACTTCCTGCCGGGCAGCATATCGCATTTTGTATATGGGACGATAACATGCCCGTCCATCTCGTCCACAATTTTCACATAGACGGTTTCCAGCCCATTTTCTTCTGCAAAAAACCAGCTGCCGGAAAGCGAAATATCCGCAGTGCCGTTTTGCTGCTGGAAAATCTGCCAGCTTCTCGCGCCCGATTCAATCAGTGCGCCATACCGTTGTGCAGTATGCAGCATTTGTCATTCCCCCTCACCCAATTTAACCAGCTCAATCAGCGACACGGAATGCGGCGGCATGACAAACTCCTCTGAATAGCCTTCGGACAGGCAAATTTTCTCTTCCGGATATAGCAGGCACAGCCTGCCGGCCTGCCGTATCTGCTCCTGCTGTGCCTGGCTGGCCGGGTCTGGCGAGCCTAATTCCAAAAATGTCGTGTAGGAATTGCTGTGCTGGTGGTCGATGCGGTAATGCCGAACACGGTAATTTCCCGCAAGCCCGCGAAGCTGAAACCGGATTTTCTGGTCCGGAAGCTTTGAGTCCAGTGCCTCATCTGTATAGTATACCATGACCGCATAGTCTTCCCCGTTCCGTGTTGCAACAGCTCCAGCAGCATCGTGCCGATGGGAAAATTTCACCTTCAACTGTTCTCCGCCCAGCTTGGACGCCAACAGGAAACCGTTGTAAATCGGCTTTCTGTAGTGGTCACGGGTAAAAAAGCCCCGATAGCCATCAAAATTCTTTTTCAAATCGTGTTGGCCGGACAGGCAAATCAGCATGTGCTGAAAAAACAGTTCTCCCTTTTTCTGCTCCTGTAAGCCGCGCTCAATCAGCTTCGCATAGAACGCAGGAAAAAACTCCGTTTCACGGAGCCTGTTCGCCGGAGCCTCCTCCATATTTTGAAATCCACCGGCGGTAGCGCCCCATTCATCTATCACAAATTCCGTTTTGCCGAACCCGTGCCGGGCAAAAATTTGATGGATCAGCCTTGCGCGGCGAAACAGGTTTTCAACGCAAATCTCCTTCTCATTCCAATATCCATAGTCGCAATTGGAATACAAGTGCATTGTAATGAAGTCCAGCCGGCTTCCCCGCCTTCCGGTTACATGGTTCGTCCCGCCTTCACAGTGTGCTGCAAAGGCCTCGAGAAACCCATCGTTGCCGGCCGCGCTCGGCCCGCCGATACGGATACCCGGCTCTACAGACTCCACTCCGGCGGCAAAATAATCGTACAGCTTACAATAAGCCTCTGCTTTCACTGGGTCATAGGTATAAATATCGGAGTCATTCAGCCAGAAAATATGATCCGGCTCATTCCAGCAGTGAAAATACCAGCTTTGTACAGTCTCTTTTCCGTACCGCTTTAAGACATGCCTTGTAAAATCCGCGCAAATTTCTTGCCATTTCCTGTAATCCGCCGGTTCTGAAAAACAAATGGATTTTCCTTTATAACGCGGCATGGAGGAACGCCTGCCCGGCTCTTTTGCAATGCACGCCGGCATGAAACAGAAACAAACCAGAAGCCGCAGCCCTCCAGCAACAAGATAGTCCATCCGCCGGTCCGCTTCCGTGTAATCATAACACAGCGAGCCATCCTCCCTTACAGAAACAATGTCCTCCAGCATTGCATAAATTCTAACCATCCGGGCGGTTTTATCCCGTATCACCTCATCCAGAATTTGCTGTCCCCACAAATCCTCTATCGCGTCAGTCGGATGAAAATGGATATGGTTCCAGAAGTTCTGTATTTCTTTTGTCTCTCCATTTGTGTTAACTGTTATTTCAAGCATACAATCTCCTTACTCTCGTTCACTGTTCACAAGCACCCGCTCGAGTACCTCCGCACAATAGCCGCACTGTGTACATTTTCCGCCGCAGGAAGAGGTTCGCTCGAACCAATCCTCCGGGAAGCGCGCGTTATCCACCACATACGGCGCCAAAGCCGGGCCGTAGCCAGGTTCAAACAAGTCCAGAAGATTTCCGTAATAGCGCCCGCGGGTATAGCTGTCAATCACCAGCCCCGGCAAACGGTGCATCCGTGTGGCAAGTTTTACCGTGTCAAAATACGGTTCATAATGCGCTGTGTCCTCTGGCCTAACCCATGTGTTTTGGAGCAGGCTTACCCAGTTTTGTTTATCCTTTAGAAACTGCCAGCAGGCGTATGGCATAAAATCTTCTATATTTTTTTGCGATTCGATTCCGTTGCCGTGCGCAACCATATTGTCGTGGAACGTCTGGCCGGAACAAAACCGCATGCATCCGCTGTTAGCCAGCAGACAAAGTTTCTTTCCGTTGGCATCCGCCCATTCTTTCAGCTCCGCAATCCGCGAAAAATCCCGGTTGTAATCGCGCTGGATATAAAAGGAGTCGAACAGCTCCGCCAGATACTGCATTCCCTTCACGGTTCCAATGCGCATGTTGACAGAAGCCCGTATTTCTACGCCTGGATGCGAAGTCTTTACCATATGGGCAATCGCAGGCGAGGTCGTGGTTACAATATCCGCCGGGCAGCCTTCCTCCTGTAAATAATCCAGCACGGAGGAAATCCGGTTCGAAAGCTTTACGCTGACCGCCTCGTCCCCATAGCAATTTCCGTTATAAAGCAGGTCGAGCCGCAGCCCCAGCATTTTGAACTTTTTCAGGTCTTTGACCAGCGCCGCCTGTGCCGACCAGTCGAAGTATCCTTCTCTGCCTGCAAGGGAACCTCGCCCCGTCGCGTTGTCCAGCCATGGAAAATAGACTTCAGACAAGGAGCCGCAATAGCGTTCCACAATGTCGGCAAACGTCTCTTCATTTTCTTCCGCCAATTGGTATCCAACCGCGAATTTCATCAGTCTGCCTCTTTCTCATGCGGATTCGTCACAACATGTGTTTTTGCGCCGCCTTCCACGCCCAATGCGCTCACTCTGGTATCTCCGGCTTCAACAGGTATGTAATCGGACCAGTCCACAGACCACAGCTTTTGGCGGCGGAACGGCTTTTTAAACTCATTTTTCAATACACCGCGCTTTTCCATGCTAATCATACAGGCCCGGGTACAGCCCTTCGCGCCGCAAACCGCCTGGCCTGTATTATAAAGGTTCGCTGGTTTATTATAAAACGGCGAATGGGAACCGGGCTTCACATCGGTCCTTCCCTGCATATAGGTGCCGATTTCCCCCTCCGCGCACACTTCACCGCCCCGGAAGGCAATATCACACGCGTTGCAGTCCAATTCTCCCCATTCTACCTCGTGTCCCGCCAGCGTGACTTTTACGGTCTTTTCTCCATGAATAGCCGCTCCCGGGCATTCCCTCACACAGGCCTTGCACCGGTTGCATAGCTGCGGCCCGTCATAAATGGGGTCAGGTTCCAGTTCCAGTTCCGTCAGAACCACGCCGATTCTCAGTCTTGGCCCAAACTCAGGCGTCAGCAGCATTTTACTGTAGCCGATTTCCCCAAGCCCCGCCAGATATGCACAAATCCGCAGGTGCAGCATAATGTCCGGCTGCGGCAGGCCCGGACGGACGGGTTTCGAATAGTTTTCCCGCATGCCGCCGTTGTTGTCGATTCCCCGCCAGTCACTCTGATGGCCTAGCGGAATCGCCTCGTAGCCCTCATCCTCTATTATCCGGCACAGATTGATTACCGTCATCGGGATATAAATGTAGGTCAGGCCGCCATACCCCATCGCCGCATAGTTGCTGAAGAAGGTTCCTTCCTCTATACCGCGCAGCGAGCCCCGCATCACGCGGAAGCCCATTACAATCATACTTTTTGCCTCCGGCATGATATAGCGTGGGTCCATTTGTGCCGGAGCGCCCTCAAACCGGTCGAGGGATGTAATTCCAACAAGGTCAGCCCCCAGCCGTTTTGCATATTCTTTCACCTGTGCCTTAGTCAGCATAACAAAATTACCTCTTTTCCTTAGATTCGCTTCTATTATAGAGAATCGGAAAGAGAATTTGTAGATTCTTTTTTAACCAAAGTGTATAATTTTTTAAGGTTAGGCCGTTCCTTTTATGTTGCCCGGTGAGGTACAAGCAGTTTTTTCAAATAGGATTCCCGTTTCATCATCCATGTACGCATCAGGCATAAAACTTCTTTGCATATATTATTAATGAAACGATACCACCGCATAGTCTTTTTATATTATGGAAACCCATGCCGCACCCTTAATTT
>CABSKZ010000192.1 GCA_902478395.1 uncultured Eubacteriales bacterium
TGCCTTGATTTTCAAGGTCTTTCTGATTTAGTCCTATTATCGCACAATAATCCTTTACGACAGCAATAGGAAGGAAGAACAGTTATGCCGACACTTGAATGGATCGGAAAAGATAAAGTCGTCAACCACCACCAGGAGGTGCCCTTCCGGGTATTGGAACGGCAATACAGCTTCGACGAGAACGGCCGGCACGCTGAGGATAACGGCAGCGAAAATATGATTATCCACGGCGACAACCTGGACGCGCTGAAAGCCCTGCTGCCCCGGTATGAGGGGCGGGTGAAGTGCATCCACATCGATCCCCCTTACAACACCGGCAACGAGAAATGGATATACAACGACAATGTCAACGATCCCAAAATCAAAAAGTGGCTGGGCGAAGTGGTGGGCAAAGAGGGCGAGGATCTGACCCGCCACGACAAGTGGCTGTGTATGATGTACCCCCGATTGAAGTTGCTGCAAAAGCTGCTGGCGGCAGATGGGGCAATTTTTATCAGCATTGATGACGTGGAGTTACCCAACACCCGATTGCTGATGGATGAAATATTTGGTTCGAGCAATTTTATTACAACTATTATTTGGCATAAAAACTATGCTCCCAAATCCAGCGCAAAATATGGGCTCTACTCCAAAGTTAGTGGATAAAGGGATTTTGTGATATACTCTCTAGGGGGTGATACAGATGATAGCTAACTTTCCTGACATGATAGCCGGATCTCTCAACCTGAGTGAACCGTGGTATGTTGAGGGGGCGGAGTTTTCACCGGAGAAGAAAGAAGTCCACATCTATGTCAATGTCCGGGAGGGCGCAGAGTTTGCCTGTCCTTCCTGCGGAGGTGCCACTGTACGCAATGGATATGAGCCAACAGAGCGTGTTTGGCGGCATGGGGACTGTCTGTTCTACCCGTCCTTCGTCCATTGCAAGCGGCCCCGGGTGAGGTGTCCGCATTGCGGCACAAAGCAGATAAGCGCGCCGTTTGAGCGGAAGAATAGCCGGTTTACCTTGCTATTTGAGGGGTACGCCATGCTTATCCTTGCCGATATGCCGCGGGCAAAGGCAGCGGAAATCCTCCGCTGCAACGAAAAGTCCCTGTCCGCCATCCTCTCCTACTGGGTGAACGAGGCCGTGAGCCGTCAGGACTTGAAGGGGTTAGTGAGGCTCGCCGTTGACGAAACCTCCCGGCTCCGGGGACACGACTATGTTACTGTCTTTGTTGACGCAGACCGGCGGCGTGTCATTGATGTGGAACAAGGCAGAGAGAAAAGCGTTATCTCCACCTTTGCCGAGAAACTAGAGAAACACGGCGGTTCCAAAGAGGCTGTCTGTGCTGTTACGAGTGATATGTCCAAGTCCTATCTGCCTGACATCGCTGAGAACTTCCCAAATGCCCTGAGCGTGATTGACAAGTTCCATGTCAAGCAGATACTCACCAACGCCCTCGATATGGTACGCAAGGAGGAGCAGAAGTCATCCGAAGCCAAGCAGGCCCTCTTTCAGGGCCGCAGGCTGTTCATGATACCCAGAGGACGAATGTCAGAACAGCAGGTCGCCAAGCTGGACTCCCTCTCCAAGCGGTATCCTAAGACCGGTAAGGCATACAGCATTGTTGCTGCCCTGGATGACTTCTACGCTTGCTATACGGTGGAGGAAGCAAGGAACGCCTTTGACTCTCTCTATTCCTGGATGCGGATGCGCCGTTGCCGGTTGCAGCCAATGAAAGACGCTGCCACCACACTACGCAACCACAAGGAGAAGATACTGGCCTACTTCTACCACCGCATTACCAACGCTGTCTGTGAGGGTATTAACTCCATGATACAGGCAGCCAAACGGAAAGCCCGTGGCTTTAATACCTATGAGGGCTTTGCCTCGATGATTTACCTCGTTGCTGGTAAACTCCAACTCGCTGTCCCTAACCCTTTCTAAATACTCCTATCCACTAAAACGGGAGTAGAGCCAAAATATTTCTGTATCTGACAGAATATCTTGTACCATATATCCATATATCCATGTAAACAAGTAATTCCGGTGGAAGTTACAACTGCTTCATCGTTTTATAACACTAACTTGTGATCTCTCCGTAAGTGGAGTTTGATGAATATAATATCACCCTCTTCCTAATGGGCGTTAACAATATACAGCCTATATCTCCTATAATGGTGAATATAAGAGAGTGTGTGATGAGACCATGCGTATTGCATAAAGTGAAGGGGAATCTATGAAGACAAGGGGATTGAGAACACCAGCATCCATCAATGCCATATTGCTGTTGAGCATATTTACATTCGTCTTTTTAGGCGTGGAGTATCTTTATGTCAATATGATGTCTCGTATGGTTGGTGAGGATCAGACAGTGATTGCTCAAAATTACGCACTCGGTATCAGCGTTTTGGGATTTATCTTGTATCCGGTTTTGAATCGGGCGGTTCATGAACGGTTCAAAGCCCTACTTACCTTTTCTACCGTTCTGGTCTCCATCATCTGCATTTTTCTAATCCAGCAACATATCTCATACGCCATTACCCTAACAGCAGGGTTGATTTTGTTTTTTCTGATGGGGCTTTTCGGCAGTTCGGCTCACTATTTGGCTGTCTGTACCATCCATGGGGAGCGAACACTGGCCCGGCTGGTGGGTTTTGCCTATGCGGGCGGTATTCTTCTGCAATATATCAATAACAACTTAATCAACATAGAAATTGCCGAAGCGGTCATTCTTTCTGTTTTTCTAGCAGTGCTGAGCGTTCTGTTTATACGGACGAGGCATGTTTTTCGCGTGGAATTGATGGGTGAAGAGAAAACTTTATCTAAAGCGTTGGAGAAAACAAACGGCCCAATACAGAAAAAAATAACGACGGGCTTACTCCTGGTCTTTCTAGTGGCCCTGATGGCCTGCGTATTCAGCACATTGGACAACGCAATCACCTTAGGCCATGCTGCAGGCGCAATGGATATCGGGCAATGGCCCCGCATTCTGCTGGCGCTGAGCGGCCTGGCGGCAGGCTTTCTCTTTGATATTCGGAACAGAAAATACATGACGCTTATGATGTACTGCGTAATGGTATTCTCTGTTCTGTGTGTGATAATACTTCGGTGGGGCGGCCCATTTTTGACCGGAGTAGTGATCGCCTATATAGCTTCCGGATTTTTTGTTGTGTTTTTTACCACTAGCTTTTTAGAATTTGCGGCTTGCATGCGTATACCAGATCTCTGGGCAGGCATGGGACGGGCGGTGAATAACCTTGTGGCGGCGCTGATTACCAACAGCTCAGTAACTCTGCTCCTTTCAGGCAGAAACCTCACACTGGTCATCTTCATGCTGGTGTTGTTTGTTGCTGTCAGTATTCTGATGTTTGCCTATACGACTAGATCCCATACGGCATTGGCCCCGCCCGAGGCCCCGGCAACAGGATACACGCCAAAAGAAAAGTTTTCTTCCTTTGCAAGTCTTTTTTCATTGACCGACCGAGAGCAGGATGTTCTGCAGTATCTTCTGGTTTCCGATAGCAGTGTGCAGGATATCGCGCAGCAGATGGCGATCTCAAGACCCGTACTGTACCGCCATATTAGCAGTCTCAATGAAAAAACAGGTACCAAAAGCCGAATCGGCCTGTTGCAATTTTATTATGAGTGGATTCCGGAAAAAGAAGACGCCGCCCTTGAAAAAAGCCCGGATTTTAGGGCTTGAGACAAATGTAACCCCTTGTTATCTCAGAAAAAACAGCATAAAAACCAAAAAAGAGATGAATGTAACCTTATATTTTAGGATACTCCATGCTATTCTCTGTTTAAGGGACTGGCGCGGAGATCTGAAAAGCGGTATAGCGCTGTGTCAGAATTTCTGGTGCGGCGCTATTTTATTTGCGCAGAAGTTTTCTGCAAACAAGAAACCGGAAGGAGTGGATATAAAGCTGTAAAACAATCCTGTGAAATCACTATTTCAGCAAATTTTACGTTTCTATCTAAAGCGTTTGTATGGATCAGGAGGACTTATGGTATGAAAAAGTTGAGGCGGACAAAATTTATACTTCTACTAGTGGCAGCAGTTTTTCTGACTACCCTTTCCGGATGCGGAGAAGCTGGAGACCTTGCGCAGTCTCAGATCTCTTCGGATTCCAAATTGGAAACCCATCCTTCGGACACAGAACCAGATACCCCTCCTTCGGAGGAAGCTTTATCTTCATCGAAGGACGAGATCGCCGTCACGCCAACAGCAGCCAAATCGGTCGAACTGGAGCTGTATGAAACAGCAGATTTCAGTTTGCAAATCCCCAAGGGATGGACGGTAACGAGCGGCGGCACAGGCATGTATCACTCCATCCGGGTCCAGGATCCTGCTGAGCCTCTCAACCAGATTTTCGTGCTGCTGAAGGCAGATGTTTTGCTCCACAGTCAGGAGGGAAAGGACGCCTGGGCTTATTATTCCGGGATTTCAGGCGTCCCCGGAATGCAGATATTTGCCCTGGCGCCAGTCCTGTCAACCCCCTCTACTGAGAACTTTTTTAAAATTTTTCCGCAGTATGCAGATTTTGCTGTGCAGGCTGAGCCGGGTTATACTGGCTATACCTTCCCCCGGTTTGAAGGATTTGCTGTCACCGAGCGTTTCCCGTCAACCGGCGGTTTGAGTGCTTACGCACTGAACGATGAGATTCTACGGGCTACCTTTACCGAAGGAGGAAAAGAGGGTGAGGGCATGTTTGCCGCGTCAGTGGTGGATTTCGGAAGTGCTGAGATTGCGGCGGGGGCACCCGTAGGATATCAGATCCCATCGGCGGATGGCGGCTATTATATGGCCTATAATGTGATGGCTGTAACTGCCGTGAAAGATTCTTTTCTGGAATGGATCGACATCCTTACGGAGTGCGCAAGGAGCCTGGAATATTCTGAAAGCTATGTAAATGCCGTAAAACAGGCCGGAACTGAAACCGTCGCGCGGGCTATGGAGTTCAGCCGGAATGCAAACGAGGTGCTAGACGGGATTATGTCCTCCTGGGAAAACCGAAACACCAGTCAGGATATCATCAGTCAAAAGCAAAGCGATGCAACCCTCGGATACGAGCGTATCTGCGATACCGAAACCGGGGAAATCTACAAAGCGGAAAACGGCTGGAGCGACGGGTATCATGGCGACCGGTATCAGCTGGTCTCAGAAGACTCGATGTATCTGGAACCCATCAGCGGATATATCGAATGACAGCCACAAATAGAGAACCGATAAAGAAAAAAGGAGGCGCTGATATGGAAAATGTAAAACGGATCCTTCCCTATGTGAGGCGGTATGTGCTGATGGCGATCTACGATGTGTTGGATGAAGAGAGCATTTCCTATCACAAGGAAGAAGACGCGATCGTGGCCAGGGCAAAGGTGTATGGAAATATCAGCGTCTTTTCTATTTCTGCCGAGGAAAAGGAGGTAGGAACCGAGCTGAAGGTCGCGTTGCTGCAGCCATGCGGGGGATTGTCTGAACAGGGAAAAGAACGGACGATGGCCGCTATGGCGGATCAGATCGTACAGTATCTCGAAAACGAGCTTTTAATGAATCGACCCGTCGAAAGACTGAATCATGAGCCGGAAAACGGCTCTGGAAAACGGCTCTGTCAGATAAACAAAATCATAAGAGAGGAGTATTGTTATGGCGTTTCTGGATAAGTTAGGCAGCTTGGCAAAAAATTTGGGGGATAAAACCAACGAAGCGATTGTGATGAGCAAGTT
>CABSKZ010000193.1 GCA_902478395.1 uncultured Eubacteriales bacterium
GGAGACGAACCCCATATTCGAGAATGTCATTTTGGGCGTAAGCGTCGCTATGGGTGTCTGTGCGTCGGTTTCGTACCTGTATTCCTATTTTCTTCAGCAGAAAAAGTTTAAACAATACATAGGCGCTAAAAATACCAGCGATTTGGAAGGGGAGAAAAACACATGAATTTTGTAACAGACATTTTACCTTGGGTGTTGATTGTCGTCGGCGCTCTGGTCACCTTTCTGGCCAAGCCCGTCTTAAAAAAAGGTGAAGGCAGCGCGGAAGCGGTGCAAAAAAAGATATACGTCTGCAAGATTATCGGCATGTGGCTCGTCGTAATCGGGGCAGTGATTATATTCTGGGCAGGAGGTAGTTTTGGTGTCAGAAATCAATAAAGTTTACAATCCGCAGGAGGTAGAGGACAGGCTGTACCGGACCTGGGTGGAAAAAGGCTACTTTACGCCGGAAATAGATGAAAACAAGGAACCCTTTACGATTGTGATTCCCCCTCCGAATGTAACGGGCCAGCTGCATATGGGACACGCCCTGGACGAAACCCTGCAGGATATTTTAATCCGTTATAAACGGATGTCCGGCTATGCGGCCCTATGGGTTCCCGGCACGGACCACGCAGGTATCGCGACACAAATCAAGGTAGAGGAAACGCTCCGCAACGAAGAGGGCAAAACACGTTACGACCTGGGCCGTGAGGAATTTACCAAACGCGTCTGGGACTGGAAGCAAAAGTATGGCGACCGGATTATCAACCAGCTGAAAAAGCTTGGTTCCTCCTGCGATTGGACGCGTGAACGTTTTACCATGGATGAATCTCTCTCCAAAGCCGTGAAAGAAGTATTTGTGACCTTGTATGAAAAGGGCCTGATTTATCAGGGCGACCGGATTATCAACTGGTGCCCAAGCTGTACAACTGCACTTTCCGATGCTGAGGTGGAATATGCTGAGCAGGCGGGCCACTTCTGGCACATCAAATATCCGGTCAAGGACAGCGACGAATTTGTTATCATCGCCACCACCCGTCCGGAGACTTTGCTTGGTGATACCGCAGTGGCCGTTCATCCGGAAGATGAGCGCTACGCCCACTTGGTTGGCAAAACGCTGATATTGCCGCTGGTTGGCCGGGAGATTCCCGTGGTCGCCGACGAATATGTCGATAAGGGTTTTGGAACCGGCGCGGTGAAAATTACGCCCGCGCACGACCCGAACGATTTTGAGGTAGGCGCGCGCCATAACCTGGAAATCATTAAGGTCATGAATGATGATGCAACCATCAATTCCTTCGGCGGAAAATATGAGGGAATGGACCGTTACGAAGCAAGGAAACAAATCATCGCCGATCTGGATGCGGAAGGACTGCTGCTGAAAACAGAAGACCATGCGCACAACGTCGGCCAGTGCTACCGGTGCGGTACCACTGTAGAGCCGATTACCTCCAAACAGTGGTTTGTAAAAATGGGGCCGCTGATCCCGGCTGCCATAGACGTCGTTAAGGACGGACGTGTCCAGTTCGTACCGGAACGCTTCTCCAAAACCTATATTAACTGGATGGAAAACCTGCATGACTGGTGTATTTCCCGCCAGCTGTGGTGGGGCCACCGGATCCCAGCCTACTACTGCGACGACTGCGGCGAGACCGTCGTTAGCCGCGAGGACGTGACGATCTGCCCGAAATGCGGCGGAACCATGCATCAGGATGAGGATGTTTTAGACACTTGGTTCTCCTCTGCGCTGTGGCCGTTTACAACGCTTGGCTGGCCGGAGAAAACCGCTGATTTTGACTATTTCTACCCCACCAGTGTGCTGGTAACCGGGTATGATATTATTACCTTCTGGGTTTCCCGTATGATTTTCTCCGCGATGGAGCATGTCGGGAAGGAACCATTTCGGCATGTTCTGATTCACGGCCTGGTGCGCGACGCCCAGGGACGCAAGATGAGCAAGTCGCTTGGCAACGGTATCGACCCGCTCGAGGTCATCGACCAGTACGGAGCCGACGCGCTGCGCTTTACCCTCGCGACCGGAAATTCTCCCGGAAATGACATGCGCTTCTCCCAGGAACGTGTGGAAGCCAGCCGGAACTTTGCAAATAAAATCTGGAACGCTTCGCGTTTCGTGATGATGAATCTGAAAATCACTGACCAGAAACTTGCTTCGGCGGAAGAACTGACGCTGGAGGACAAATGGATTCTGGATAAATACAACCATCTGGTCCGTGAGGTCACGGAAAACTTGGACAAGTTCGAACTCGGCATCGCCGTTGGCAAGCTGTACGATTTCATTTGGGACGAATTCTGCGACTGGTATATTGAACTGGTGAAGCCCCGTCTCTACGATGCGGACTGCCCATCGAACAAAACCGCGCAGTATGTGCTGTCCTACGTGCTCTCACATACGCTTCAGCTCCTCCACCCGTTTATGCCATTCATTACAGAGGAAATCTGGCAGCAGCTGCCACACGACGGTGAAAGCATTGTCATCTCTGAATGGCCCACCGTGAAGGAGGCGCTGTATTTCCCGGCGGAAGCCGCAGATATGGAACTGATTAAAGGTGCGCTTCGCGCCATCCGCAACACCAGAAGCGAAATGAATATTCCGCCGTCCAAACGGGCAAAGGTGTTCGTTGTAACGGAGAAAGAGGATGTTTTCCGGCATGGAACAGTCTTTTTCGAAAAGCTGGCGGGGGCATCTGAGGTCATTGTTTCACCAACAAAGGATGATGTACCGGAAAACAGTGTTTCCTGCGTCGTTGAAGCCGCACAGCTGTTTATGCCGTTGGACGATCTCGTCGACCGTGAGAAGGAACTGGCCCGCCTGACGAAGGAAAAGGAAAATCTTGAAAAGGAAATCAAGCGCGTAGAAGGCAAGCTGGCAAATCCAGGCTTTACCGGCAAGGCCCCTGCCGATGTTGTAGAAGCGGAACGGAAAAAAGGCGAAAAATATAAAGAAATGCTGGAAAAGGTATTGGAAAGCATGGAAAATTTTAAATAAGGAGGCATGAACGGATGGCAGATAAGGAGAAAAATCAACAGGACGGCCAGGAAGATTTAGAAAGCGGTATTGTCACTTTGTTGGACGATGAAGGCAACGAACACAATTTTGAGCATCTAGATACATTTGAGTTCAACGGGGAAACCTATGTTGTGCTGCTCCCTGCGGAGGAGGATGAGGAGTCGGACGAGGTCCTGATTTTTGCGCTTGGCAAGGACGAGGACGGCAAGGAGGTCCTGCTTCCCATTGAAGATGAGGCGGAGCTCGACATGGCATTTGAAGAATTTAAAACACGCATGGCGGACGAATTCGATTTTGAATAAATCCTAAAAAGAGGCCCGATGGGCCTCTTTTCTGTTTGTATAATGAAACCCACGCGATAGTGGCGTGGTTGGATAGAGGTTAACCGATGAGTAAAATCCTCCTCGTGTGTTAAGATAAAAGAGACCTGCCAGTTATCGATAACAACACATGAGGAGGATTTATCTATGAAAAAAGAAAATAAAACCACAAATAGTTTAGCACATACGAAATGGAATTGCAAGTACCACATAGTGTTTGCACCGAAGTACAGACGAAAGGTGTTTTTCGAAGAAAAGCGCCTGGCCATCAGGGAAATATTAAGGCAGTTATGCCAATGGAAAGGAGCAGAAATTATAGAAGGAGAAGTATGTCCGGAGCATATACACATGTTGGTGAGTATCCCGCCCAAAATGAGCGTTTCGGGATTTATGGGTTATTTGAAAGGAAAAAGTGCATTGTTGATTTTTCAAAAATGGGGAAATATGAAATTTGCGTACCGAAACCGCGAGTTTTGGTGCAAGGGATATTACGTGGACACCGTGGGGAAGAACACAAAAGCAATTAAAGAGTACATATCAGAGCAATTAAAACGGGATAAGGAAAGTGATCAAATCAGTTTGTTCGACCCACGGGACCCATTTATGGGTAGTAAGTAACAAATGCATGGCTGGCAGGCCAATGAAAAGGGCACTTGTGCCCCGCCAGTAAAGGGTAGGGCTGTGCCCGGAAAATGAAATACCCCCAGTTTTACGGGGGGATATTTATTCAGTCTTTCCCCGGCGAAGCAGCGTCGTGTATACCCGCGGCAAAAAACGAACATACCATCATTATCCTGCCGTCTGCAAACTCCTGCTTGACGCGGCAGCCCTGCCTGTATTATAATAGGAACCGCCATTGAATTTAGAAAGGGGAACCCGGATGAACCAACGCAAATTTCAACATTTTTTTGACGGAGCCTTCGGAACGTATTACTTTGAATCCGGCGGCTGCCATGAGTATTGCGAGCTTGCCAATCTCGACGAAGGGGAGCTCGTCAGACAAATTCACCGGGAATATATCGCTGCTGGGGCTACTGCTATCAAAACGAACACCTTTGGCGCAAATTTATTTCTTCTGGATGGCAGGCAAACGGAGGAAATCATTAAAAAAGGCTTTGCGCTGGCAACGGAAGCCGCGGCCGCAAAAGCAACTGTATTTGCTGACATCGGCGGTATCCACACGGAGCCGGAAATCGCGCAGGTGGAATATCTGCGTATTGCAGATTTATTCTTGCAGTGCGGCGCAAAACACTTTTTATTTGAAACCCTCCCGGAGTTATCTCCGGTGCTGCCCGCAGCCGCCGCAATCAAAGAGCGTGACCCGGAGGCCGAGATTATTGTCTCCTTCGCCGTGTCACAGGATGGATATACCCAAAGCGGCCTGTATTATAAAGAGCTAATCGCCGCCGCTGCCAGCGTCCCCGGTATTACCGCCTGCGGTCTGAACTGCATTTGCGGGCCAAGCCACTTGCTGACCCTGATACGGCAGCTCGACCTTACGGATGTGTGCTTTTCCGCCATGCCGAATGCAGGCTATCCGCAGACCATTAACGGCCGAACGTTTTACCGCAACAATGCGGTGTATTTTTCCCAGAAGCTAAAAGAAATCTATTGTGCGGGTGCGACTATCGTTGGCGGCTGCTGCGGTACAACCCCCGAGCACATTCGGCTCGCGGTGGATGCAATCCGCAAAGAACAAAACGGTGTTCCTGCCACGACGCTTCCAGCCGTTTCTGCTCCCCTTCCGGCCTCCCGTCAAAATTCGTTTGCGGACAAACTCAAGAACAAAAATCGTGTCATCGCCGTAGAACTCGACCCGCCGCTCACGCCGGATATTTCCTTCCAGCTTGGGGCCGCCCAGAAAATTGCCGAGGCTGGCGGCGATGTCATCACCGTTGCGGATTCCCCGCTTTCCCGTGCCCGGGCGGATTCTCTCATAACCGCTGCGCGCATCCACCGCGATACCGGAATGGAGGTTCTGCCCCACCTCACCTGCCGCGACCGGAACCATATTGGAATTAAATCCGCGCTGGTCGGCGCGGGAATCGAACATGTCCACAATGTTCTCGCCATCACCGGCGATCCTGTCGCTCAGACAGACCGCAACCGAATTAAGAGCGTATTCAGCATGAATTCCTTCCAGCTGATTTCATTCATCCGCAGCCTGAATGATGAGATTTTCTTTGACGACCCATATCAAATCGGCGCGGCATTAAACATTAACGCTCCCTCTTTTGATGCCGAACTGGAGCGGGCACAACGTAAAGTTGAAAGCGGGGCAAACTTCTTTTTGTCTCAGGCGATATTTTCCCCCGCAGCTGTCGAAAATCTGGACCGCGCCGCGCGAAAGCTCTGTGTTCCGG
>CABSKZ010000194.1 GCA_902478395.1 uncultured Eubacteriales bacterium
GGCCACAGCCGAGCTTTTTTCATATTCAAAATTAACGAATCTATCATTCGGATCGCTCCGACACCTGCATGGGTAGCTAAGAAACAGTATCTGTTCCGCTTCTTATTGATACCCGCCTGTACTGGCAAACGCCTGGTGCAATTGATTGCCTCTATATGGCGCCCAGCCGGCAATTTGGAAACAGCGCTGGTATCAGATAAATCATAGCTGTCCTTTCAAATCAACCTGTCAATCAAACTTCAAAACGTTTAACCCGATTGACTCATCCAACTTTCTTCCAACCGTACCAGGAATGGCACGGATGACAAGTTCACTGGTGGCGCTGACAACCGCCTCGGTTAAATGTCCGCCCTGAACCGCACCCGTTTCATCGGCAAAGTTAGCATGGATATGGAGGTATACCTTTCCGTCCTTCTGTGTGACATTCCCGGTCAGGCCCGTAATCTCCATTTCGCCTGTAAGCGTGCTCGGGTAATATTGCTGTTCCGCCACCTTATAAAGTCCAACGACTGCCCGTTCGACCGCGCCAAGCCCTGTGATGCTGCCGAGCATAATGCCTTCCGCTTCGCAAACCCTATGAATGGACGAAACGATTTCCTCACCACGGTCCAGACGCAGCAAAACCGCATTTTCAAATTTCTGGTATTCCATGTTCAGTCTCTCCCTCACGCCAGCGGCGATTTTGAAATTTTTCCGTTGCCGCGCGGATATTTCTGGGGTGTCGGCCTTTTCTTCTCCGTCACAACGATGGCAT
The DNA here is from genome assembly GCA_902478395.1 of uncultured Eubacteriales bacterium. Taxonomy (GTDB): domain Bacteria; phylum Bacillota; class Clostridia; order UBA1381; family UBA9506; genus CABSKZ01. The sequence goes on from CABSKZ010000194.1 coordinate 755, forward strand.
ACTGGACATCGATATCTGGCAGGCTATATTTGTGTAATTCACGGACTGTTCCGCCCAAGATTTTCACAGCATTTTCCGCTTCCTTTGCCTCCTGCTCTGCCCTGCTGCCCTTATATGCCAGAAACAGCCCACCCACTTTCACATACGGCAGGCAATATTCTGAAAGCACGGACAAATTCGCAACCGCACGCGCGGTTGCCACATCGAATTGTTCCCGCAGCTTTTGTTTCGCCAGTTCTTCCGCCCTACCGTGCAGGACAGAAATCCCCTTCAGCCCCAGTGCACGGATAACCTCATCCAAAAATAGTATCCGTTTATTCAGCGAGTCCAGCAGCAACACATCGATATCCGGTCTGGCCAACTTCAGAGGAATTGCGGGAAACCCTGCTCCTGTTCCGACATCGACCAGTTTCACATTCTGCGGAAGGAACCGCAGCCCTTCCAAACTGTCTATAAAATGCTTGGCCACCACCTCACGTGGTTCGGTGATAGCAGTCAGATTTATCTTCTCATTCCATTCCAGCAGCAACCGATAATAGACCTCAAACTGCTCCGCCTGAGCTATTGTCAGTTCAATTTCCTTTTTAGCAGCACACTGCAGCAAATATTCCTTCATCTTGATTCCTCTCCCTCCGGCTCCTCACGGCCGGAACGTCCTTCCGATGCAGTCACCTTTTTGGTTCCATTCAGCTTACCATCGTCCAGATAGTCCAACAGCAGCATCCGAATCGCCGCCACCGCCGGAACACCGAACACCATTCCCCAAACACCAAACAGGCCGCCGAACACCACAATCGCAAAAATAACCCAGAACGGGCTGACACCCACAGAATTTCCCAGAATCTTCGGGCCTAGGACAATCGCATCAAACTGCTGGATGACGAGAATAAACAACGCCGTCCATATAGCCTTATACACATCTGTCACGACCAGCGTGATGCCCACGACCGGAACCGCCCCGATAATCGGGCCGAAATATGGTATCATGTTGAATATCATGATAAAAATACCCATCAGCATTGCAAACGGCACACCAAGGAAATAGAAGCCGATCATTGCGATGATACCAATCAGCAGGGAGTCAATTGCTTTTCCGAAGAAAAACTTATAGAATATCGCGCTGATTTGGTGGACATAGAACCCTACCTTGTCCATGGTTTCCTGTCTCATAAAAATGCCGAACACGCGGCGAAGCATCTTAAACAACGAGTCGCGCTCCAAAAGCGTATACGCGCAGACCACAATTCCCATAAACCAGCTCATCAGCGTCGAGGTGACGCCTTTCACCCCTTCGACATATTGCCAAATATTCGTCAGTGACAGACTGTTAACGATATTTTCAACCGAGATTGCGTTAATGACCTCATCCAAATTGACTTTTTCCAGCAGGCCGCCTTCGCTCGTGATATTGACTAAGAACACTTTGATTTCTTCCATGTAGCCCGGCAGCCTTTTCAGAAGATCCGCAAGGCTATTGGACAGATTCGGCACCACGCCGACCAGGCAGACTACCAGTACTGCGACAAAGGCAAAATACACTGACAAAATGGAAATTGTCCTGCTGTGTTTTTGAACGAGCTTCTGGTTCGAATGATCCAGCCAGCTTTCCACCTTCAGACACGCGGGATACAAAAAGAAAGACAGGGTAAAACCAATAATAAACGGCGTCAGCAGCCCCAAAAACTGCATGAATGCATTAAACACATTCGTCAGGTTATCAAAGGTTTTATAGACTGTGATGACCCCGACAGCAAACAAAAACGCTCCCAGCCATCTTGGCCAGTTATGCTTTTTCTCCATATACATCCTCCCCGTTTCATGCGCCGTCTGCCATTTACCTTTTATCTGCTTCAATAGCACCGCGCTTCTGCGCTCCAACTGCTATTTAGTATTCCCCGGAACAGGGGCATTTAGCAGCATCTCCTGTTTTCTTTTCATCAATTCCAACTTTGCTTCCCTGCTCAGACGTTTGATAGCATATTCTCTCGCCATGGCTTCCTGTTTCGTCGGATATGTCTCTGAATAGGCCAACCGCACCGGCCTTCTGCTTTCGGGACGGGTATATTTTGCGCCCGCGCCGCTGTTATGGGCCTCCAACCGCTTCTCAAGACAATTCGTCCAGCCGGTATACAGTGTCCCGTCGGCACATTCCAGTATATAAACATAATTCGTAGCGGTTCCCCCTTCCCATCTTTTCTTGATTTATTTTAGTATACCACGATACGGAAAATTCCGCAATCCTTACCAAAGAAATAATTCCAATTTTATATATGGTGTGGTATAATATTTGCAAAGGGTTCCTTTCAAAAACAAAACACAAGTGTTTTTACCTGTTGGCGTATGCGCTAATGCAAGCTCATTGAATCACTTATTTGGCAAGCGACAGGCCGCTTGCTCTTATGGTATAATAAATACTTAGCAAAGCCAAGTGAAACGAAGGGTGAGTTTAGTGAGAATATATGCTTTTGTGGTACAATACTTTATAGGGTTGTAGAGAACAGCCGGATCGATTCCGTATCTTAAGGCAATCTTCCCAGTATTTCGTACAACCCAGAAGGAGGCTGTCATGAATAAAAAATTACTATTATGCACCGCTGTCATTAGTCTGTCATCAGTTTGTGTATCCTACGCCGCGCAGGCGCCTTCGGTCGTTGTCAACGGGACAAAATTGAATGCGGAAGCAAAAATTATAGATGACCGGATATATCTGCCAATACGCGCCGTCGGAGAGGCTTTAAGTGCGGATGTTAGCTGGGATGGGCAAACCGGCACCGCCAACGTGACGACAGCCCAGGCAGAAGCAGGGACAAATGAGATAGAAAGCATTGTTTCACGCGCCGCAGGCAGTGTCGTTGGCATCGTCGTTACAACAGATGAAGGAAACAAGCTGACGGGGCTTTATCACGGAAGCGGCTTTTTCGTCAGCAATTCGGGCGAAATCGTTACAAATGCCCATGTTGTCGCGGATGCGTTAAAGATTCTGGTAATCACAGCGGACGGAAATAATTTTGACGCGCAGATAATCGGCTCTGACGAAAAAGCCGACATTGCTTTGCTGAAAATTGAAAAGGAGAACACCCCTTACCTGACACTGGCCTCCGCGGAGGAAATCCGCGTCGGACAAACGGCCGTTTCCATTGGAACACCGCTGTCCGTCTCTTACCGCGGAACTGCGGCAAATGGAATCATCAGCGGAAAGGACCGGATGTTCGGAGATTTTTATTACCGCGTTTTGCAGACGAATGCCGCTGCAAACGGCGGCAACAGCGGCGGGCCGCTGGTATTGGCCGGCGGCAAGGTGGCCGGAATGGTTACAATGGGATATACCAATGCACAGGGGATGAATTTCTGTATCTCCTCCGATACAATTCAGTATGCACTGGACCAGTTCCGGGCCTACGGAGAAATCCGCCGGCCTGCGCTCGGTATCACGACGCAGGACAGCTATCTGGGGGCTTTTGACCTGCCGCACAACGATGGTGTTACGGTTTTGGGCGTCAGCGAATCGCTGGACGGAAAAAATATTCAAAGAAATGACAGTCTGCTCGCAATTAACGGGCAAAAAGTGACCTATGGCATCGACATCCATGAACTACTCAAGCAGTATTTGCCGGGGGATTCCGTTACACTGACGCTCCGCCGTGACGGAACGGAATTCACCGTCAGTTTGGTACTTGCCGAAGATGAATCTGGGAGGGATTAAGATGAGAATATTGCATAAATTTGTTGTTTTGTGTATTGCCGCTGCAATGGCGTTGATGGCATCCTGCCCCGCTTTCGCATTTGAGCCAGCTGTAAAAAATACGGGGCTGAACCCAGAAAGCACTGTTTCACAGCATTTATTTGATACATTTGCGGCTTCCCCGTCTACTCAAAAAAATAGTGCGCAAACTTTCCAGTCCGCCGATGGACTGGACGGATATTTCGCAAAGTTCTCGGAAAAACGGATCGGCGACAGCTTTTACGGTTGGTCCATAGAGCTTCCCAAACGTTTCTTTCTTGCAAACCGCACGCTTTCGGGTTCTTCCCTGATCTTCACAGACCTCAATCAAACAGAAATGATGTTAATTGAGGTTATGGAGAAAGAAAAGCTGACACCCGAGCAGATTGAAGCCGGCGCGGAAGAGTGGATGAAACTGGATTCTCCGGATTCTCTGATGGACGAGTTCGTCAGTTCTATGAGCCAATTTGTTTTACAGGAACGGGGCGGCATTGAAATCAATGGGACGGTGTATCCCACTGCGCGCATTCGGAACGGGCTGCAGGTATTGTTGACCATGATTATAGAGGGCAACGGGAACTTCTTTCTTATCCATTACTTAAACACCGATATTACGAAATTCAATGAATTAAAACCAGATATTGATGCAACGTTTGCTTCCTTCCGCACCAACTTTGTTAAGGGGGCGGATGGTGTGCATGATTTGTCGAGTGTGAATGACAACGGTCTGACAACCTACCACAATGAATTATACGCATTTAGTCTGGATTTAAAGCCGGAATGGTCAGCACGCCAATCTAGCGAATACAACACCCGATTTTCGAAGCAATATGGCAATTCCATGTATGGCGGGTTTTCCGGCAGTTCTGCCCAGGGGGACTATTTTACTATCCGCATCACGACCGCAGAAGATGGACTGACCCCCGAAAGCCTGGCTGAAATGCAGGCCAACCGGCTCTGGGAATTGTATAATCCGGAATACATTCAGCAGCTGGAGCAAAGCGAGGTTACTTCACAAAGCGGAACATGGCAGGTTATTTCCTTCCGTCTGATGTCTCCGAAGTTCAGCACAAACATGAAACAATGCTATCTTTTTCTGAATGGATATAAATATGAAGTTACCTATGGCCTAAACGCTTCTGCACCCGACGCGCTTCCCGGGTTGGAGGAATTGGACACCATCTTTCACACACTGAAAATTGATCCGATT
>CABSKZ010000195.1 GCA_902478395.1 uncultured Eubacteriales bacterium
GCATAGGGGCTGGCCGGCATCAACTGCAAACCGGCACGTTTTCAACAAAAAAGCTTTTCTCCGCAAACGAAGAAAAGCTTTATCATCATAAAATCATATCAAGGCTGATTTTGGCTTTCCTCGGCTGGCGGTACACCCATTAAACCAGAAAAGGTGCCAGCTGTCTGCGGAAATTATTAAATTCGTATGCCATTATAGCATGGCACAACCAATTTGTCAAGCTTTTTATTTTAAATAACGCCAGACAAGGATTAGTCAGCTACTTTTGCAGGATTTACTTTTATGCCCGGGCCCATGGTGGAAGCAACCACGCAGCTTCTCATATACTGGCCTTTTGCTGCGGACGGCTTCGCTTTTACGATAGCGCCCAGCAAGGTTTTAAAATTATCCTGTAATTTTTCCACGCCGAAGGAAACCTTTCCAATCGGGCAGTGGATGATGTTGGTTTTATCCAGACGGTACTCAATCTTACCAGATTTAATTTCATTCACTGCTTTGGTAACGTCCATCGTAACGGTTCCCGCTTTCGGACTCGGCATTAAACCCTTCGGGCCGAGCACTTTACCCAAACGGCCGACAACGCCCATCATATCAGGGGTTGCAACAACGACGTCGTATTCAAACCAGTTCTCGTTCTGGATTTTCGGAATCAATTCCTCAGCGCCGACAAAATCAGCTCCGGCAGCTTCTGCCTCCGTTGCCTTTTCGCCCTTTGCAAAAACCAAGACGCGCGCAGTTTTACCGGTTCCGTGCGGAAGCACGATAGCGCCTCTGACCTGCTGGTCCGCATGTCTTGAGTCAACCCCCAGCTTCACATGGACTTCAACGGTCTCGTCAAACTTCGCTTTGGAAGTTTTCACAACCAGATCCAGCGCTTCTGCAGGGTCGTAAAGGGCAAGCTTGTCTACGAGCTTAGCACTTTCCTTATATTTCTTTCCTCTAAACATAATGTTCCTCCTTCTGTGGTTCGATAGAGCGTTCGCTCTCCCACTCAATTCAAATCGAAATCAGGATTAGTCCTCTACGACAATACCCATGCTTCTCGCGGTTCCGGCAATCATGCTCATTGCCGCTTCAATAGACGCAGCGTTCAAGTCGGGCATTTTCTGTTCCGCAATCTGTTTGATAACCTCTTTGGAAACAGTCGCAACCTTCGTCTTGTTCGGTACGCCGGAAGCCTTTTCGATTTTCGCAGCTTTCTTCAGCAGAACAGCCGCTGGCGGAGTCTTCGTTATGAATGAGAACGATCTGTCAGCATAAACAGTAATGACAACAGGGATGATAAGACCCGCATCCTTTGCTGTCTTCTCATTGAACTCCTTGGTGAACTGCACAATGTTCACGCCGTGCTGACCCAGTGCAGGACCAACTGGCGGTGCAGGTGTCGCTTTACCCGCCGGAATTTGCAGTTTGATGTAACCAGTAATTTTTTGAGCCATGGTAAGCACCTCCTCTTTCACAATGTGGTATTGGCGAACGGACCTTCCGTCCTCCCACTCGCGGCAAATGCCGCCCTCCGGAACATCCGGAGCGGGCGCCGTCTAAAACGGCGCATCTATAATAAACCGGCGCAAACTACAGCCGGGTTTATTATCAAAATCATGTCCGGGCTGCGGACATTAATGCAGGACCTCAATCTGGGAAAATTCAAGCTCGACAGGAGTTTCCCGTCCAAACATGGACACGACAACACGTACGAGCTGTTTCTCCATATCAATCTCCTTGACGACGCCGACAAAATCAGCAAGCGGCCCTTCGCATACGCGCACACTGTCGCCGACAGCAAAGTCAATCGTAACCGATTTGCGCTCGATGCCCATGGAATAGACCTCATCCTCCGTCAGCGGTACGGGCTTGGAGCCGGGGCCGACGAAGCCAGTGACACCACGGGTGTTGCGGATGACATACCAGCTTTCATCCGTCATAATCATTTTTACCATGACGTAGCCGGGGAACACTTTGCGCATAACGGCCTTCTGTTCGTTATTCTTTTGTTCGAGGACTTCTTCCATCGGGACGCGGATATCGAGAATCTGGTCTTCTAAACCGCGGTTTTCGACGGATTTCTCCAAATTAGCCTGCACTTTTTTTTCATATCCCGAAAAGGTATGAATCACATACCATTTAGCGTCTTCAGCCATAAGTTTTAAAGAAGCAACAGCCTCTCCTGCCCCCTTTTAAAATAGAATTACAAGCTGCTTATTTCAGCAGATTCGTAACGAGGAACTGAAAGCCCAAATCGAGCAGCGCAACAACGGCACCGACTAAAATGATAGCGGTGATAACGACGCCTGTATTGTTCCTGACGGTTTTAAAAGTTGGCCATACCACTTTCTTAAGCTCTGCTTTAAGTTCGCGGAACCATGTGGCAATCGCTCTGCCGGCACGTTTAAAAAAGTTTTCTTTTTTAACTGTCTCAGCCATTTTATCCACATCCTTAATACGTAATAGTGAGGATTCAAGAAACGCCTAATTATTTTGTTTCTTTATGCAGAGTATGTTTTTTGCAGAACCGGCAATATTTGCTCATTTCGATTCTGTCCGGGTCATTTTTCTTGTTTTTCATTGTGTCATAATTTCTCTGCTTACATTCTGAACACGCGAGCGTAATCTTTGTTCTCATGGAAAGCACCTCCTTATTTGTTTCACCAAAAATTTGCGGATTATGTGCCCTTTTTCATGCGTTTGGAAATTTTTCCGAGCAAAAAAAAAGAACCCCACCTACTAAAGGTACACTTTAATATACCATATGTTTCATGTTTCGTCAAGGGGTATTTTCAAAATTTTTCAGTTTCTTGCCGATTCCTATTATAAATGCGTTTCAGCATACACTACCGCCCAAGGGGAGTTAAAACTCCCCGACTCTTTTCACTTCTGTTTGAAGCGCAACGCCGAATTTTTCAAGCACCGTATTCTGAATGTGTGTAATCAGGTTCCAGACATCATCCGCAGTAGCCTCTCCTGCGTTAATCACAAATCCCGCATGCTTGTCAGAAACCCGTGCCCCGCCTATTTGGCACCCCTGCAGGCCCGCATCCTGAATCAGCTTTCCCGCGAAATACCCCTCTGGGCGTTTAAAGGTGCTTCCTGCGCTGGGAAACTCCAACGGCTGCTTCTCCCGGCGGCGGCCGTTAAAATCACGCATCTTTTCAGCAATCTGTTCCCGGCTCCCCCGCTGGCATTTGCAGCATGTGCGGACAATGTATTTTCCGCCCTCCGCAAAAACGCTGCTCCGGTATCCAAACATGTGAGCTGCGCCTTCCACGAAGCACAGCTTTCCTGTGCTGTCAATATAATCGGTCCGGGTAACAACGTCTTTCATCTCGCCGCCATAGGCGCCCGCGTTCATATAAACCGCGCCGCCGACCAGCCCCGGAATTCCGCTGGAAAACTCCAGCCCCGCCAGATTGTGATCTAGCGCAAAGTTTGCCAGCTTGGCAAGCAGCGTTCCCGCACCGGCTGTAATCGCGTCCCCGTCCGCTTCAAGAAAATCCAGCGTTTTTCCGGTCTTAATCACGGCGCCGCGGATGCCCTTGTCCCCAACCAACAAATTGGAGCCTGCGCCCATCACCAAAAACGGCGTTTTGGTTTCCCCGCAAAGACGGATGAGTTCCGCAAAGGCATCAATGCTTTGCGGTTCGATAAATATGTCTGCCGGCCCTCCAATTTGAAAGGACGTATGATTTTTCATTGGTTCATCAAACAAAACCGCATCCTGCTGGATTTCGCGCAGGCCATTCAAAAAGGTCCGGTTCAGCAAACAAATCACTCCTGATAATGTAGTTATACGCCGGGGCGGGTACTTTCAAATTTATTGCGGTCCAGCCCCTTCCGCCGGCAAAGATATTGCAAAAACTTTTCCGCGCTGGTATTCATCACAATGCTTTCATCAATTCCAATCTCATCGACAGCCGCAAGCGCATCTTCAAAATTACCAAGCTCGTAAATACTGTGCGCATCGGAGCTGATCACGATTTTCACCCCCAGCTCCATACACCGCCGGGCAATTCTTTTGCAGTTTTCGATATTCTTTTTCCGGACGGAAAAGGTGTGGCTGTTAATCTCCACAATCTTGTCGTATTCCTTGGCAACGCCAAGCACACGATCGATATCAAACGCATAGTCCGGCCAGCCGCAGTGCCCCAAAATATCCACATACGGATTGCGCATGACCTCCATATAGGTCCGGGTGTGGTCTTCCAGCGTCCCCGGAGACAGTGCAACCGGATGAACGCTCGCGATGACAACATCCATCTGCTTAAGCACAGCTTCCGGCATATCGAGTGCGCCATTCATATCAATTATATTCGCCTCAACACCGCGTAATACATAAATTCCGTCAATTTTTCTTGGAACTGCCTTTAGGTTGGCGAAATGCCAGAGGTGCGGCGAGTCGGGCATATATGGGGCGTGATCGGTAATCGCGATCAGCTGTGTACCCTGGCGTTTGCACTCTGACACCATTTCGGTTATCGTATTGTAGGCATGTGCGCACGCGTTCGTATGCGTGTGGGTTTCCGCGAGTATTTTCATAGAAAAGGTTCCATCTCCAAACTATAAATTCAATTTCAACAAATGCGGGAAAAACGGCGCCGTCAGTCGCCCATCTGGTCCATCAGCCTGCGGTTCAGTTCCTGTGCGGCATTATAGCCCATCCGTCTCTGCCGGTGGTTCATGGCGGCGACCTCAACAATGATGGCAAGGTTTCTGCCCGGCTTGACCGGTATGGTCAGAGATGGAATTTCCAGCCCCAGAATCTCGGTTGAGTGGCTGTCCAACCCCAGGCGGTCATAGTGTTTCCCGCTCTGCCAAGCCTCCAAATTAATCACAAGGTCAATATTTTCCGTGTCCTTTACTGCACCCATACCAAAGATACGCTTGACATCGATGATGCCGATGCCGCGCAGTTCAATAAAGTGGCGGATAATCTCCGGTGAACTGCCGACCAGCGTTTTGTTGGACACCCGCCGGATTTCAACCGCATCGTCCGCGACGAGGCGATGTCCGCGCTTGACGAGCTCCATAGCAGTCTCGCTTTTTCCAACGCCAGATTCACCAATCAGCAAAATCCCCTCGCCGTACACCTCGACCAGTACGCCGTGCATGGTGGTCAGCGGTGCGAGCCATACATTTAAGGAAAGAATCAATGCGCTCATAAAACGGGAGGTACTTTCTTTTGAACGCAAAAGCGGAATATTATGGCGGGTCGCACAGTCCAGAATTTCCGGCAGCACCTCCATGTCGCGCGTGATGATAACGACCGGAATCGGTTGAGAAAACAGCTTCTCAAGACTTTCTGTCCGTCCCTCGCTGCTCATTTTTTCCAGATAGGTATGCTCCACCTTTCCGAGAATCTGTATCCGCGCTGGGTCAAAATAATCGAAGAAGCCGGCAATCTGCAGGCTCGGACGGTTCACCTCCGCAATGGTAATGGGCGTTTCCGCATAATTTTCTGGCGCATAAATGATTTCAAGGTTTTGTTCCTGAACAATCGTTCCCAGTTTCACAAAAATATTCATTAGCAAAGCTCCGTTCCGCCGTCTTTTTATTGGTGCCCGGCAGTGTTGTGATTGGTTGAAAAACCGATGATGCTCCGAACCCAAATATTCGAGAATTTGGATTCATGCCTTTTAAAATAATTTATCTACTGCTTATTATTATACTACAAAACCTC
>CABSKZ010000196.1 GCA_902478395.1 uncultured Eubacteriales bacterium
TGACTGATTTTTCTTAGTTAAAGAAAAATCGGAACGGAGCATAGTCCGTTCCGACGTGGTCTGAGTGACAGGACTTGAACCTGCGGCCTCTTGACCCCCAGTCAAGCGCGCTACCAACTGCGCCACACCCAGATTTGAACAGAATCTATTATATCAGTTGCAGCAGCATTTGTCAATGAGGATTATAAATTTGATATAAAATTTAAGGATGGCGCATATGGATTGATAAAAATATCTGGTTTAAGCCGGATATTTTTAGTTGATAAGAATTTGTGCAAAGAAAAAATAGTATGAAAAGTAACGAAAGGTAGACATAATAAAGCGGGGTGGTGCGTCTTGAATATCTAACCTTTATTGAATCAGTATGGGATGCAGCAAAACAGACTCCTTTTCTGAAGCGCGGTATGTTCTACTTACGCGGCCGGTGATAAGCTCCTTCACAACGGCTCCATGCCTTTATGAGATCGTGTGCCTATAGTGCGCCTTACCCTGTATTTTACTGTGTTTTTCATTCGGCGCTATAAAACACCCAGGTGTCGCAACGGTATTTTTGGTTGTAACAGTACTTTTTATAATCTTATAAAAAACAAATCTTCTATATAAGGACAGTTGATGATTTTATGCATTGTGGTATCTATTTCCTATGCGGCAAAGTTGAAACAGTATGATAAAAATTGACATCGAACGTTTTCGTTGTTATAATGGGAACAGTTCTTTGGAAATGCGAAGGAGCGTGGTTAAATGTTCAGAGAAAAATTGATTCGCGCGGCGCTGAAGGATGAGCCAGCGGAATTGGTCCTAAAAAACGTGCGTTATTTAAATGTATTCAGCAATGAGTTTTTGCATGGAGACATTGCGGTTACAGACGGCCGCATTGCAGGCGTCGGTAGCTACAGTGGTAAAATAGAGCTGGATTTGTCGGGTAAAACGGTAGTTCCTGGTTTTATAGACGGCCACATCCATTTGGAAAGCGCGGTTATCTCTCCGCTGGAATTTGCAAAGGCGGTGGTTCAGCGTGGAACCACCGCGGTCGTTGCCGACCCACATGAAATCGCGAATGTACTTGGCGCGGATGGCATTGAATATATGCTGCAAACGACCAGTGGTTTGCCGGTAGACGTATTCCTGATGGTTCCATCCTGTGTGCCTGCAACGCCGTTTGATGAGAGCGGAGCGGTTATTGGCGAAATGGTTACGAAACAATATCTCGGGCGGAAACGGGTATTGGGGCTTGCCGAGATGATGAATTTTCCGGGCGTAATTGGCATGGATTGCCGCGTGATGGAAAAAATTGAAGCGGCGCACAATGCCGGAAAACCGATAGACGGACACGCGCCGGGACTTTCTGGCGCGGCGCTCAACGCCTATCTGTGCGCGGGAATCTCTACGGAGCATGAATGTACCAGCTATGAGGAAGCATTGGAAAAATTGCAAAAGGGCCAGTGGATTATGATACGGGAGGGTTCGGCCACTAAAAATTTAGCCGCCCTTCTTCCACTTCTCAATGAGCAGTATCACGGGCGCTGCCTTTTCGCCTGCGACGACAGGCATCCGGCAGATTTGACAGGGGAAGGGCATATCGACGCGATGATTCGCATGGCGATTGCAAATGGGACAGACCCGGTATACGCATATAAAGTGGCGTCATTCAACGCTGCGAGCTGCTACGGCCTGCGTGGCAGAGGCGCCATAGCGCCTGGATATATCGCAGATTTTGTTATTCTTGACGATGCCGAAAACGTAAAGATTCATTCCGTTTATAAAAATGGACAGCGCATGGATAAAGAAATGCTTTTCAAATGGGAGGAAGCGCCTATGGATACTAATCTGCTGAAAAAGGCGCGGCATACGGTCCGGCTGTCCCCTGTTGCGGCTTCTGACTTCAAATTAAATAGACCTATGGAGAAGGTAATCGGGCTGATTCCCGGCGAAATTTTGACGGAGGACTGTGGAGAAGCTTGCGAAGTGGATTTAAAACAGGATATTCTGAAAATTAGCGTTGTAGAACGGCATCACGATTCTGGGCACATCGGAACGGCGTTTGTGAAAGGGTATGGCCTGAAAAATGGAGCGGTGGCTACAAGCATTGCCCATGATTCACACAATATTATTGTTATCGGCACGAATGACAGGGACATTGCTTTTGCGGTGAACCGCATACGGGAGATGCAGGGGGGAATAGCTGTTGTAGAAGATGGGACAGTTTTAGCGGAACTGGCTCTGCCAATTGCCGGACTCATGTGCGGGCTTGACGCGGAAGCCGCACGTGACGCGCTGGAAGCCTTGCGGCAGGCTGCCTGCAGACTTGGTGTTCCATCCGGTGTCGACCCGTTCATGTCGCTTTCCTTCCTGGCGCTGCCGGTGATTCCAAAATGGAAACTCACAACGCTCGGTGTTGTGGATGTGGAGCAGTTCCGGCTTATATGACAGCAAATTGGTACAGAAAATGAAACAAAAAAGAAGACGCGCCTCCCTGCATGGGGAAGCGCGTCTTTTGTCTTTCGCCTGATGAGTGTTGACCAACTGACTTCAACGCGTTGTACAGCCGTTTATATGCGCCATAGTTTTCCGAACAAGGCCACCGGCTGGGAAAAAGCGGGAAGACGGCGCGTAGACACACCGGGAAACAGCTGCGATGTGAACTGCTTTACGTGCCGGATACCGGGATAACAACTATTTTGCCGGGGGCAGGCAGATAACGGATATCCGCCAAACAGGTCCGAAACTATCTATATTATGCTTCATGATGAAAAGCAAAATTATGTTTGCCGGAATTTTTAACTGTGTACAGCGCCCGGTCTGCATTTCTATATAAGGTTTTGAAATCCATACCATCCCGCGGGGCAGCAGCGATGCCGATGGAGCAACCCACATCTGAAAGCGTTGGAAAAGCAGAGAGATAGTGGTTGAAGCGCCGAAGTATCGCATGTGCTTTTACAGCCGCATTTTCCGTGTTGGAGGATTTCATCAGAACCAGAAATTCATCTCCGCCGACGCGGCTTATGACGTCACCTTTGAAAAATGAGTCCTCGACAATTTTGGCAAACTGCTTCAAAAGCAGATCGCCATGCAGATGGCCGAGCGTATCGTTCACCGTTTTAAAATTATCAATGTCGAGCATCAGGAGGATTCCTGAACACGTCTCATCCTTAAAATACTGGTCAATGTACGATTCCGCGTAGGAACGGTTGTAAAGTCCTGTGAGTAAATCCCGCTGCACACGGTTTTCCAGTATCTCATATTCATGCATCATCTCGTTGACCTTGTCCGTGATGGTTTTCGGATAGAATTCCCCGGCCTGCTGGCCGATGTTTGAAACGGAATGATGAAGGCTGCACAGACGGACGCCGTCCGCGTCTCTGCGGCAGATGACGGTAAAGCGGGTGTCCATATCAGCAATCATGTGTTTTTCCAATTCGGATTTTTCCCGTATCCAGAACGTGCCATATACCATGCAGACATCCTCTGTGACCTTCTGCACCGCATACCATTCATCGACAATTTCAAACGCGGTATCTCCTACATCCTGCTGGTCTTTTTCCAGAATAGACAGGACGGAGGAAAGGTTTTCATAAAATTCGTGTTTTCCAGTTCCTATCATGACAAAGCCTTCATCCATCTGCGCGATGACCTGTTCAAACTGTTTTTTTGAGCGGCTGAACAAATAGGTGTGCCATAAGGTACGGACAAGGTTCATACACTCATCGTGGAAACTGTTCATAATATGCGCCCTCCTTTCTTCCCGGAAAGGTAAAGCTTTTGGGCTTCCTCTTCAGGCAGAGGACGTCCAAACAGGAAGCCCTGGATGGAATCGACTCCCAGGCCCTTTACGATTTCGTACTGGTCTGCGGTTTCAACGCCTTCGACACACACCTTCACGCCAAGTTCGTGGCACAGCGAAACGATATATTGAATAAAAATCGCGTCAAACCGGCTGTTTTGAATTTTTTTGACAAATGCCCGATCGATTTTTACAATGTTGATAGGCAGCTCCTTTAAAATGCTCAGGGAAGAGTAGCCAGTTCCAAAATCGTCGATCGCAATCTGAATGCCGAGCGCACGGAGATTGCGCAGAATTCTTTCTACATTGTCAAAGTTTGAGGCAAGGCTGGTTTCTGTGAGTTCAATGATGATATTTGCATGCGGCACGCCAATTTTTTGAAGCGTTTCCTGGATAAAGGATTCCAGCCCTTCCTCCTCAAACTGTACATATGAAAGATTAATGCTGACAGTCAGGTCCGGACAGACAGCCATCCAGCGCTTAGCTGTTTCAACGGCGCGGACAAAAATCCATTTTCCGAGAGGTTTTATCAGTCCAGTTTTTTCCATAATCGGAACAAACTCTGCTGGTGAGAGGTTGTCGTATTTATCACAGTGCCAGCGCAGGAGTGCCTCCATTCCTTTAACCTGCTTGGTATCCGCTTCAAATTGCGGTTGAAAAACCAGCGAAAAACCGCGGAATTGCTGCTCAATACTTTCGCGGAGCAATTGGGAAATATCGAATATCCGGTCGCTGTTTTTGAAAACAGGGGCGGAGAAAAAAGTCATGGTGTTTTTACCGCTGCGTTTGGAATGGTCGAGGGCATATTCGGCAAAACGGAACAAGTCCTCGTAATTGTTGCTGTCCTGCGGATAGAAGGCACAGCCGCCAGAAAGGGTGCAGAAATACCGGTTTCCTTCATACATCTGCTGACGCGCAAACACCTCTTTAAGCCGTTCAAACTGCGCGGATAGTTCAGCTTGGTCTGTATTTATCACAATTAGGCCGAATTGGTCCCCGTCCATGCGGTAAAGACTTGCATTACCGGTCAAGGTGGATTGAATTTTCTGCGCAATGGCACGCAGGATTAAATCGCCGAATTTACGGCCGTAGCGTTCATTAATCAGTTTGAAATTATCAATTCCTAAGATAGCGACGGCCATTGATACGCCAGATTTTTTTGTTTGGCTGCGAATGTACCGCTCAAATTCATACTGGTCAAGCAATCCAGTTTGGGAATCAATTTTGTTTCTATGCCCCAAATTTGTAATAAATCCCGCAAAAAAGTCCGGCTTGCCGTTTTCGTCGAGCAAAAGTGTTCCACGGCACTGCAGCCATATCCAAACGCGCTTGCGGTTTTTCGCACGAAACTCCACGATGTGGTATACAGAACGGCCCTGCATCGTTTCCATATTGGTTTCATAGAAGCGGTCCCAGTCGTCGGGGTGGATAATTTTTTTCCAGTGCGGAAGAGGGTCGGAAATAATTTGACCAGGAAGGTCCAACTCTTCCACAATTTTGAGAGAGTAGCATATCATATTCTTTTTCAGGTTACAGATATAGATGTATTCATCCGTGCTGGCTGCCAGCGCCTTATAAACCCGACTGATATCATAATGAAAATTCTCATGGAACAGTTCCTCAAAAAGATTACTGTTGTTTTCGGTTTTCATGTAGGCCTCCTTCTAGCTGCCAGTGCTTTGTATGAACGGATATACGTAATAATCTCTGAAGTTCCAATTATGCCGCAAGCAAGCTGCTTTTAGCCTACAAAATGATGATTTAATGTTCTCAAAAGTGAACGCTTTTGGCGTTCGGGCGACGGAGAACTCCGCCGTTCATTAGAACCTTTTGAGGTTATTATACCATGAAGCAAAAATGCTTGCTCGCAAGGGCATTTTTGTGAAGCCGT
>CABSKZ010000197.1 GCA_902478395.1 uncultured Eubacteriales bacterium
ATATCAAACGACTATATTTTACCAATAATTGATATGGCATAAAACAAAAATAGATACAAACATTCTTATGTTTGTATCTATTTTTTGTTATGAGGATATTAGTGCTGTCTTTTAGCGGTCAAAATACACCGACTCGTTTTTAATTCTAAGAATTCTAACTCAATTCTTTCAGCGCATCAAGCACTTTCTGTTCCAATGCCTTTTGTTGTGAAGTAGTAAGTTCATCTGATGTGCGGATTACAACAGTGCCGGCAACCTTATGTGAACCCGAACTAAATATCTTTCCCAATCAATATTTTATTTCACAGACATTCTTAATTACTTCTTTAGTCATTTCTATGATATTACAGCGTACAGCAGGTGTTTTTTTGTTAGAAACAATTAATACTTATAAAGAATCTCTGTGAGATACCCATGGGTAAGTTTTGGAATACTGCACGTTAAAATACATCATTACAAACCGGATTTATATTCACTATTTTTGCAATATAATTGAACTGCTCTCTTCAATATGGGCCTTGACGATGCGGCAGGCAGCCTCTTCATCTCCTTCCCGCAGCGATTGAATCAATTCTCCATGTTCCTTCAGCGTCGTAAGATGCCGCTTCTGTGAAAAGAAATCGTCTGCCGCAAGCGATGTAAATAAATAATTAATAGAGGCATAAAGGGAATTAAAATATGGGTTGTTTAAATATTCTACTATATAAGTGTGGAACTGGACATCGAGCTGCCAGAATTGTTTCAAGTGGGAACGGTCTGCAACGCCGCGCTGTAAGTCCAAGAGCTTTTCCAGCGAAGCTGCCGCCTCACGCCTGCTTGTTTCTTCGCTCTGCGCAATAAACCGCGCGCAGTAACACTCCACCGCCAGACGGAAATGCATCGCATCCTTTAATTCATCCTCCGTGGCTTTGTGGAGTGAAAATCCCTTGCTGGGAATTACATCAATATAATGCTCCTGACTAAGCCTCACCAGCGCGTCACGTACAGGTGTGCGCGAAATAGCCAGCATATCCGCAATCTTTCTTTCGCTGTATAGCGTATTGAACTCCAGTTCACTGTTTAATATCATATGTTTCAGTCTTTTGTATGCGGTTATATTTAACGCCTCATATTCTGCCAATATCAACAACTCCTTATAGGAATTATCATACGATAGGCAACCGGTTTTGTCAAGAAAAATCTGTATCGTTATAGGAGAGGCTGACCTCTGTTTAAACAGCTTACAACAATTTTTTCACCTTTCAACGCCAACAATTCATGAAAAAGCAGAAAAACATCTTGACTTTTATCTGGTATACCGGTATACTGGTATTGTGAATTTTATAAAAGGGAGGAATTCCAATGACAAGAAATGTTTCATGATACGGCTCATTGCAGCACAACAGGTTTGTGCTGCCAGGCCTTAGCCACCCATAGGCAAGGTCTGAGATGATTTTTGTGGGAAGAAAGGTAGGAAACCGTTATGGAAAACAAGTACCTGAAATGGTTAAGCGGAAAAACACAATCGATATACTGGCATGACGGCGCACAAACGCGCGGGTTAGAGGAAGCCATTCAAAACGGGGCGGTGGGAGCCACCACGAATCCCTTCTTAATTGGCACGGCGCTTCAGGAGGATTTTACATACTGGGAACCGCTGCTGCAAACGCTTCCGCAGGACCTACACGGTGACGAACTTGCAGAAGCGCTGATCGGGCTGGTAACTGCGGCCGTGGCAAAACGGATGGAGGTGTTCAGGGGCCAAGGAAAATTTCACGGTTTCTGCTGTGCGCAAACAAATCCTTGCCAACCCGGCCATACGGAGTATATAATAGAAGAAGCAAAGCGCTATGCGGCGTACGCAGAAAATATTGTGGTGAAAATCCCTGCAACCCGTTCGGGAATCGAGGCCATTGAAGAATGTGCTGCTCGGGGTATGAATGTTGCGGCTACTGTAAGCTTTACGGTTCCGCAGGTGTTGGCAGTAGGCGCAGCGGTGCAGAGGGGGATCCGGCGCGCCGCACAGAACGGTATTACCCCTGGCATCGGTATCGCGGTATTGATGGTGGGAAGGCTGGACGACTATCTGCGGGATGTGGGAAATGATACCCGGGCTGCGGCCACAGCTGCGGATATATGCTGGGCAGGCACCGCTGTAATCAAGCGCGCCTATGAACTATTTAACCAACGCGCCTATGACTGTGTCCTGATGCCTGCGGGCTGTCGCGGCGGTTACCACATCACCGAGCTTGCAGGAGCAAAAATGGTGATGTCTATCGCTCCAAAAATTGCAAAGCAGCTGGAACTTCTTGACCAAAAAGACTTTATTGAAAAAATACATATTCCGGTGGACAAGGCCATTATAGACCGTCTGCTGACGATGCGGGAGTTCCGCAAGGCGTATGAACCTGACGGGATGACAGAAGATGAATTTATAACCTTTGGTTCCTGCAACCGGACGCTTGACCAGTTTGTCAACTGCGGCTGGAACGTGCTGCAGGGCATCCAGTATTAATATAAATTGCCGCGTATCAGATGCGGCGGAAGGAGAGAAAATAATGAAAATCGGATTTATCGGTCTTGGGATTATGGGAAAGCCAATGGTAAAAAACCTGCTTAAGGCAGGCTATGAGCTGACCGTCTATGATATCAACCAGGCAAACATTGCGCTGATGGAAGAAGCCGGCGCAAAAAGAGCCTCGTCCGCAAAAGAAGCGGCCCAGGGCGCAGGTGTCGTCATCACTATGCTGCCGAACGGCCCGCACGTAAAAGAAGCGGTGCTTGGGAAAAACGGCGTTTTAGAAGGCGCAGAAAAAGGAACTATCCTGATAGACATGAGTTCCATTGCACCGCTGGTTTCTCAGGAAATCTGTGCAGAATGTGCAAAAAAAGGCGTAAAAATGATTGACGCTCCTGTTTCTGGCGGAGAGCCCAAAGCCATTGACGGTACCATGTCGATCATGGCTGGCGGCGAAAAAGATGTATTTGACCAGGTTTACGGCATCTTGATGGCAATGGGAGGCAGTGCGGTATATTGCGGAAGCATTGGCGCGGGCAATACAACCAAACTTGCGAATCAGGTAATCGTGGCGCTGAATATTGCCGCCGTTTCGGAAGCCTTTCTTCTCAGCACCAAAGCCGGAGTGGACCCCCGCAAGGTATTTGAAGCCATTAAGGGCGGATTGGCAGGTTCTACGGTTATGAACGCGAAGATCCCCATGATTTTGGACAGGAATTTTCAGCCCGGGTTCAAAATAGACCTGCATATCAAAGATTTGAATAACGCGCTGGAAACCGGACACGGCGTTGGCGCTCCCCTTCCCCTCACCGCGAACGTAATGGAAATGCTGCAGACACTGCATCACGACGGCTGTGGAATGGAGGATCACAGCGCTATCGCGAAGTATTATGAAAAAATTGCGGGTAGTGAAATCTGTTAGTCAGGAGATGAGCGGATATGGCTTATAAAACCATCGAAGAATGTATGAAGGGGAAAACTGCCGTGATATCCGGCGGGACCTCCGGTATTGGCAAGGCCTGCGTAGAGGCGTTTTGCTCTGCCGGCGTCAATGTCGTTACGCTTGGACTGCACGCAAAACCATGCGAAGAATTTGTGGCGAAACTCAACCGGGAGTGTACCGGGCAATGCACCCTCTTGGAATGTGATGTGCGCGATACGGAACGCTATCGGGAAATTATTAATTTTACAGCCGAAAAATACGGCAGGCTGGATATCTTGGTGAACTGTGCGGGAATGATGGGCGAGGCTTTCATTGATGAAGTGGACAAAGAGGACTTTCAAAAATTTCTCGATACCAATATTGTGTCCTATTTCATGGCATGCAAAATCGCCCTGCCATATTTGCGTAAAAGCAAAGGTGTCATTGTCAACATCGGCAGCATCGTGACCCTGACAGGCGGCGCACAATGCCAGGCCTACAGCGCAACAAAAGGTGCGATATCGGCTCTGACCAAATCTCTGGCCATCGATGAGGCGCGCAACGGCGTGCGCGTAACCGAGATACAGCCCGGACACATTGAGACAGAAATTTTTCATGAGATGGTTGAACGCCGCGCGGATAAAAGGGAATATTTGGAATATCAGAACCGCGTTCAGTGGCTTGGGCGCGGAGGAAAGCCGGAAGAAGTCGCATATGCCGCGTTGTTTCTGGCGAGCGACTGGGCAAGCTTTATCACAGGCGCACCGCTGCTTGTTACCGGCGGCTATGAACTGGGACAGGGCGACCGCTATATTTTCTGATTGGGAGGAAGGCTATGAATCATCCACTTTGTATTAACAGCGAAGACCTGGAGCCGTACCATACGTTAAGCGGAAGCTATACCTCGAAGCTGTTGACAGGCGGCAGTCTGAACGGCGAGGAAATCATCAATATCAACGAAGGGACATTGAAAGGAGGGGGCACAACCCCGGGAGATATACACGACAAAATTGAAATTTATTACATTCTGCACTGTGAAAATGGCGCCGAAGTGGTATTGGAGCAGGCCGGAAATGTGATCCGTTATTCTGTCAAGCCAGGGGACTGTATTCTGATTCCTCCCGGCACCCGGCACTGGATTGACAATACCAAATGCAGCGGCGACATTGTGATTTTGACTCTTTGGCAAAGCCAGGAATCGAACATCACCTACCATAACCGCATGAATGAATGGGGAACTTCCCAAAGACGGATCCGCCATTGACAGAAAGGAGGCTGGGCATGTCCTTTGCTAAGCGTTTTCAGGAATTATCTGTTGAAAGAGATACCCTTGCTTTGGCCTGGATTGGCCAAGCGGGATTTTTGTTAAAAACCGACAAGCAGACGATTATTGCCATTGATCCATATCTGACGGATTATGTGTATCATTGTCTGAAGGGACAGTACGGCGACGGGTTCAAGCGGGTTTGCCCGCCTCTATTTCAACCAGGGGAACTTCCGGTTGATATTCTGCTCATATCCCATGAGCACGAGGACCATCTGGACATTGAGGCGATGCCGGAACTGCTTGTCCAGAGCGGAATCCAGGCTTATATGCCCCAGCCCTGTGTGCAACTTTTAAAAGACAAAAGAATTTCAGCTGAAGCCGTCCGCCCAATCAGGAAGGGTGAAAAAGTAGAGCTGGACGGCTTTACGCTATATACAACGGACTGTGATCACGGTGACAGCGCTCCGTTTGCTGTCGGATATGTATTGGATTTTAGTTTTAAAAAAATCTATTACTCCTCAGACACTGCCTATCAGCCAAAACGGTTGATGGACGCAGTACGCCACCGGCCAGAGGTAGCGTTGCTCCCCATAAACGGCAGTTTCGGAAATATGAATGGGGCGGAAGCAGCCCTGCTCAGCAAAGATTTAAGCTGTGAAATGTGTATACCCCATCACTTTTGGACCTTTCCTGCCCAAGGCGGCAACCCGGCCGCGGCAATTGAAGCGTTTCGGAATATAAACCCCGCCTGTTGCTTTCAATTACTCACGCCGGGCGAAATTATCATTCTCCGGAAATAATGGGGATGTAAGCCCATGAAAACAATTCGCAAAGGGGATGGACGTCATGAACTTTTTATTTGCTTCGGATTCCTTTAAAGGGAGTCTTTCTTCTGACAAAATTAATAAAATTCTGTGTGAGACTGCTGAAAAAATATTTCCTGACAGCCGCTGTAAAGGCGTTTTCATGGCGGACGGAGGAGAAG
>CABSKZ010000198.1 GCA_902478395.1 uncultured Eubacteriales bacterium
AAGAGACAGATACTGGACAATGTAATTAAAATCCTGCACAAATGCTCCGAAATATGGGGCCCTCGCGTATTTAGAGATCCCCTCCCCAACCGACACACCACCGTTCTTTTCCCGGTCGGTTACCGCGGCAGTATAGGTTGGAAGTCCGTTAGTCATTTGATAAGAAACACCCTCAATGCCAAAGTTATACAGGTTATGTCCCTCTTCGGAATAGCCGAAGTCAAGCACTCTCGCCGCAATTTCAATATTTTTACAGCTTTTCGTAATTGCGGCTCCGTAACTCAAACAAAGGTTGCCGTACTGCCCAAACTGGGGACGCTCTCCTTTATTACACACCAGATACGGCATCGGCTTCATTTCCGCCGTTGGAACATTGGCAAAAAGCTGTGGAAGCCAAGCGCCAAAATGCCCACCGCCGGATGCATAAACCGCCCCAATTTTTCCGTTTCCCACATCGATTCCCTGCCGCGTCTGGCTGTTATCTGCAAATTGTTGATCCAAAATACCATCTGCATACCACTTTGCCATCAGTTTTATAAAGTCCTGAAATTCCGGCTGGTACGGTCCATATTTTACGACGCCGTCATCAAGATAAAAGCCCCCGCTGATTCCAAATGCCCCCATTAAGGAGATATTATCCTTCGACACAAGATAGCCGGAGTTGACGCTTACGGGTTTCTCTACACCAATTGCCTGAAACCTGTACAGCAGCTCTTCAAATTCACCGATAGTTGCCGGCATTTCATAAACGCCTGCCTGTTCCATTAAATCCGTCCGAACCATCCATCCCTGAAAGGTCGCCAGCCGCTTGTCTCCGCGAATCATCGGGTAGTATGCGTAATGCCGGTCCGGCGTTTTGATGGCCCGGGCAATATCAGGATTTTCTTCCAGTATTTTTTTCATATTCGGTGAAATCTTTTTAAAGATATCGTCCAGTTGAATAATGGCGCCACTACTTATTGCCTGGGTAATTCCGTTGGAAACCTCGTTTGACCAATCGCACTCTATAATGTCTGTCAGTGAGTCTGAAGCGAGCATCAGCTCCAGACGCTCTTCTTCCTCGTTTCGCGGCGGATGGACAAACTCAATATTAACTCCGGTCTTATCCCGCAGTGCCTGCGCAAACGGCGTATCGTTCAGACTTTTATAATTGTCCGCAACCAGGGCGTGCAATTGCACCCACCAGGTAATGGTATCTTCTGTCTGAAGCGGATATGTATCCGGCGTCGTAACCCGGTTGATAGTTCCGGTTGGACTGCCCGCATTGTTCGCCTTGCCGCAAGAGCTAAATAGAAAGATAAAAAGGAGGCCGGAAAGGATCGCCGTAATCACTCTATTATTCAAATTTATCCACTCCTTTTTTAGCTTGCTGGTTTTTAATTACAGTATTCATTGTAGCAAGCCCCATCTTCAAAAGCAATCGCTAATTTCCCACATAGAATATACCATTTCACAGAATTGCCCGTTTCATACAGTTTCCATAGATACTAAAATACCAGGCCCCATCCAAATTACATTTCTGAACAGTATCCTGATTTGTCAACTTCATAAAATAATATTCACGGCATCGATTGCGAATAGGAACACAACCTCAAAACAGAGTACTTTATTTTAACGTAAGGTCGGACTACCGTAGAACCGGTAGCATGCGCAAAATTTACAAGGCTGCTGACAGTAACCCAAAACACACCGAATTCCTTTTGCTAGTACTAATGAACCTACTGCCCAAAGCGGTAATCCATGGCTTTCCCTCGTGGAAAGTCATCATCCTCCTACCGCTATAATTTTTTTGAACCACGCGCATAGCACACGGTCCTCGTTATATAAAGAAAGGGTATTTTGTAAAAAACTTCTTACAAAATACCCTTTTGTTAGCTTATCATCTTAGATAAGGCTAAATTATTTGATGTTGTTTTCGTAAGCTTCAACCATCTTTTTAACCATCTGTCCGCCGATAGAACCAGCTTCTTTAGAGGTCAGGTCGCCGTTGTAACCCTGTTTCAGGTTAACGCCAACTTCGTTAGCAACTTCCATCTTGAACTTGTCCAATGCAGCCTGTGCTTCCGGAACGACTTTTTTATTACTTGTCATTTTTCTACACTCCTTACATTTTTAAAGATAATTTTTTAATAAGGCGTTTGCCTCGATACTATTTTGTTCCGTATGCAATTTTATATTCAGGAAATTATTACTTTTTTCGGAACTTTTTTTTGACTGTCACATATAATAATAGTACGTTTATAGGGAGGTGGTCCCAGTGCGTTTAGGACGGAAGAAACGCATCAACATCCGAACGAGTCGTTTTAATAAAAAGAGAGTTTCCGCAGTTCTCTTCTTATGTTTGCTTTTTTTACTGCTTTTATGCGGCTCTTTATATTTTTTAAAAATCATGCGCCCGGTTCTGGAATCGTTGGCTGAAGCCAAGGCACATAACCTTGCGCAGACCGCGATTAGCGACGCGGTGAATGAGCAGCTTGAAAAACATGCCCTTACATATCAGGATATTATTTCCTTTGAAAAAAACGAAGACGGGCAAATCAATGCCGTAAAATCAAATCTCGCCGGAGTAAGCCGTTTCAAAGCCGATTTCACGCTCGCGATTCAGGAAAAAATCGCCGCGCTAAATGATACGACGCTAGTCATTCCGTTAGGCAGCGCGACCGGAACGGATCTGTTAGCAGGTACCGGTCCACGTATGAAACTGCATTTTATGCCCTACGGCCTGACTGACGTCAATTTCATCAGCAATTTTTCGGAGGCAGGCATCAATCAGACACGCGTAGATATTACCCTCTCCGTCAAAACCAATCTCGGGCTGTTTATGCCTACCATTCGTAAAACGACACAGGTAGAGACAACCGTTCCAGTTGTGCAGACCGTAATCGTCGGCGAGGTTCCAGGAAGCTATGTGAATGTGGATCGTGACGGACAGCAGTTTGAGGAAGACGTCTTGCAGCTTGCGCCCGTCCGGTAACCAGAGGGCTTAATGGGCAACTGTTTGCATAAAATCAACTCGACTGCCGGCGGACCTGAACTTTATAATCTCATTTCGGTTATTCGTTCATTGAGATTCCCTTATGTGTGATGTACGATTACAGAAATGATTTTACCAAAAACTAAACCCCGCCGCTAAAAAGGCAGAGGTTAATAAGGAAGAAAGTTCCGCAGGATTAGAGATATTCCTGCGGAACTTTCTTTATTAGCTTCGTAATTATAAATACCGGGATTATTTTCCTAGAAGATTTTTTGTGAGATATGATATGCATGCTGGAGTTTTGCAGTTGTCCGACACTGCGCATCTTAATTTTGTTCTCTGAATTGTTCCGTTTGAACAGGAGTATATCTGATAAGCGCCGAGCCGTCTAAGTTTTCCTTATGCATTTTCACTGCTGTTATCTGATGATTGCCGTATGTTGTGTAATAATATACACCGCTGTCGGCATTAATACAGCATGTGTAAATTGTTGTTTCATATTTTCCATTTTCCAGTTCACAGCAGCCGCGTTGCTGATCTACCGAACCGAGTATATGAAAAAACTGGCTCACACTTTCCTCTTCCGTGTCACCCGAAACAGAATTCATTTTAACAAAGGACGCCCGTATAAACCGGGACTGAGACGATAAGTCTCCGGGCAGTCCCAGCGCGCCCATGCCGCGGCTATAGGCATGGAGCGGCAGCTTGTCGGAAAAACGGTTTTTCGGCGTTTTGGCCGACAGACTCATATAGTTATTAAGCTGAAATAGCTGCTCGTCAAAAGGCGGGTTATTTGTAAGCGTCCCAACAGGATTGTCGTATATTCTAACCCCCTCCTTAACAAATTCAACAGTTATCGTTTCGTTTGAATCGGCAATCATCCAGTGCAGTTCGGCAACAGGCAGGTTTTCATTAAACGGTATGTTCACAAGCGTCATTTTTTTCAGAAGTTCTTTCGCTTCCCGAATGTCTGCACACTGACCTAAAATCCACGGAATAAACTCAAACTGCGCGATATTATCTTTGTTTTCTTCCTCCTTGCCGAAAAACGCATTGCCAACAAAATTCAGTCCCGCCATGCAAAGTCCTTTTTCGTTAGCCGCTTCATGGTACAGCGGATAATTTTCGGCAACATGCGCCATTCCAATCATAGCATAATGCGTTTGCATTTCGCCTGCACGACGAAAATGAAATGGATATCCACGCGGCGTTATCACTATCTCGTCGCCGTATGAAAAATCATAATCAAGCGTTCTGCCAAAATAAAAATCCTTTGTTTTATAAGTTACTGCCGTACACATTATTCATTCCTCCAGTCTATAATATAATTATATATTGCGCATTATTTCTATAAAAATAACCTGTTGAAAAAAATATCCAGAGCAGTACATTAAAGCGGCGGGGTTTAGTTTTAATTGCCTTCCGGCATTGGCTTAATGGTTTTTTTATAAATATGCAGCAGTACCAAACTACAGAAGATGACTGCTGCTACTTCTGCAATCGGGAACGACCACCAAATAGCGTTGAGACCAAATATCCTTGCCAGCAGATAGGCTGCCGGCAGCAGCACGACCAGCTGACGCACGATAGAAACCAGCATACTCAGAACCCCATCGCCCAACGCTTGGAAAACAGAACTCGTCATAATACCGAATCCGGCAAACAGGAAGCTCAGGCTGATGACGCGAAGCGCTATGACACCGATTTCCATCATCGTGTCAGAGGCGTTGAACAGTCGTAGAATCGGCTCCGGAAAGATCTGAAAAAGCACAAGTCCAACGACCATAATCGACGTCGCATAGAGAATACTGAGACGGATGGTCTGTATCATCCGCCGTTTGTTTTGAGCACCGTAATTATAGGATAAAATTGGAACCATGCCGTTATTCAGGCCGAATACCGGCATGAACACAAAGCTCTGCAGCTTGAAGTAGATGCCGAACACAGCCGCCGCTGTAGAAGAATACATTAAAAGGATCTTGTTGAGGCCAAACGTCATAACTGACGCAATGGCTGTCATGATAATCGAGGGTACGCCGACTGCATATATTCTTGCGATGGTTTTGCCGTTCGGGCGGAATCCTCGGAATTTCAACTGGATTTCGTGATTTTTCTTTAAGTTAAATAAAATTGCCAGCACCATTCCGGCTATCTGCCCCAAGACAGTTGCAACTGCCGCACCGGCAACCCCCATTTTCGGAAAGCCTAGCAATCCAAAAATCAAAATCGGGTCAAGAATAATATTGACGATGGCACCAACTCCCTGGGTTATCATCGTGTAAAAGGTCTGTCCGGTGGATTGCAGCAGCCGCTCAAACACAATCTGACCAAATATGGCAAATGATGCGATGGTG
This sequence comes from uncultured Eubacteriales bacterium, assembly GCA_902478395.1. Lineage (GTDB taxonomy): Bacteria > Bacillota > Clostridia > UBA1381 > UBA9506 > CABSKZ01. Next base: position 5,329 of record CABSKZ010000198.1, read on the forward strand.
CATATGGACAGATAGGAGCAACCAAATTCAATAATCTCCTGATCGCTGGTCTGCATCTCAAAGAAAATTCGTGTGAAAAATATGCCGAAAACAGCGAACAGCAAATAGCTTAAAACAGCGAGAAAAACACCATTATTTGCTGCCCGGTTGGCCTCCTTATAATCCTTCTGCCCCAGACTGCGGGAAAGAAGGGCGTTAATTCCGACGCCAGTCCCGACAGCTATCGCTATCATCAGGTTCTGCACCGGGAAAGCGAGAGAAACCGCTGTCAGGGCGTTTTCACCAATCTGAGCGACGAACAGGCTGTCCACCACATTATACAATGCCTGCACAAGCA
>CABSKZ010000199.1 GCA_902478395.1 uncultured Eubacteriales bacterium
TCTATTCGTCGGCAGCGTCAGATGTGTATAAGAGACAGGATTTCTTTCTATTGTGGCGGAAAGGGACTTGGTTCAGCAACAAGTTATTATGGGTTTTATTATACAAGTGATGGTATGCCTAAAAACTATTGGTGTGGTGCTAGTTTTGGAAGTCTGGAGCAATTGAAGCCAGATGGGGAAGGTTTTTCTATTAAATTTTCTAATGATGATAATTGCTATTATACAGAAAAAATAATAGATAATTTCTTTTACTATGAAGCGCATTTCTAAATTTCTCGTCCTAACTTGACACGGGCGTATAATAGCTTTGAAACTTACCGCGTGTGAAATTTCCCGCTCTGCCTGGAAACACGGACGGCGAAGGACGACAAAGCTACGTCCTGCACACATCAAAACAGAAATCCTTTTGCTTTGAGAACACGGAACCACACGGCTGTCAAGCACAAAACAGGAATACCAAGAGAATGGGAAGGGAGGATAGAGAAGCGATGTCATTTCAGGATACCATCCGGGGCGCATTTGAAATCGAGCTGGGCGACCGGAAGCAGTGGACGGAATGGAAGGACGTGCATTTTCATAACTGCTATGAGTTTTACTACCTCGCGTCCGGAGAAGTCACCTATTTCGTGGAGGACGCGGTCTACACCGTGAAGCGGGGCGACGTGATTTTGATACCGCCGCAAACCATCCATAAGACGATGCCGCGGGAGGTTCAGCGCCACAAACGGATTTTAATCTACCTCACCCCCGCGTTTATAGCGGAATTCTTGCGGTATAATCCGAACCTTCTCGGCTGTTTCCGTACCACGCAGCTCATACTGCCCCCGCAGAAGCGGGAAAGCGTGGAGCGGATTCTATATTCCCTCCTGCGGGAATGCCGGGATGCCTCCGCGGCCGACATGGTGATGGTCAAATCCCTCTTGGGAGAGCTGCTTACGCTGTTGAACCGGTATGTAGCCGCAGAGCCTATGCCGCTGGAAATCCCGAAGCGAGACGCGGCGTCGGAAAAAATTCTTGAGGTCGTGAAGTATATCAATTCGAATTTTGCAGAACCGCTCAGCCTCACCATGCTGTCCGAGCGTTTCTTCATTGTGCCGACGCACCTTTCGCGCCTGTTCAGGCGGGTGACGGGCTTCACCTACGCAGAATATGTCAACCGTGTGCGCATCCGGCATGGGGCCAAGCTGCTTCTGGAGACAAAAAAAACGGTTACGGAAATCGCGCTCGCTTCAGGCTTCAATTCCAGCAACCATTTTTGTAAAATTTTTAAATCCGTTATGGGGTGCTCGCCGCTGCAATACCGGCAGTCTGTCTAAAGCTCCGGTACTGCAGAAAGTCGCCGTGCAGACAAATGCCCCCGCGGCGAGGGAGCAGGGCGGCAAGCCCGCGGAAGAACGAAGGTGCGTTCAGCTCCAAAAAGTGCGCCATCCGGTCAGACCTTCAGCATCCGGTAACCGACGCCAATATGGGTTTGGATGTATTGCGGGTCAGACGGGTCCTTTTCAATTTTTTTGCGCAGTGTCGCCATAAACACCCGCAGGGACGCCACATCGTTTTCCCAGGCCGTTCCCCAGATTTCTTTCGTAATAAAGGTATGCGTCAGCACCTTGCCTACGTTTTTCGCGAGCAGGCAGAGCAGTTTGTATTCAATCGGCGTCAGATGCAGCTCTTCACCGCGGAGCGATGCGCAGCCAGCGGCATAATCAATTTGCAGTTCCCCGTTGGTGAACGTGGAAGTTTCCGCGCCTCCTTGCACCGAGTTGAGGCGGCGCAGGGTTACGCGCAGCCGGGCAAGCAGTTCCTCGACGGAAAAGGGCTTTGTCAGATAGTCATCCGCGCCCGCGTCGAGCGCGTCAATTTTATCCGTATCCTCGCTTCTGGCGCTGATAACAATAATCGGCATGCTGGACCAGGAGCGGATTTTTTTAATCACGTCCACGCCGTCCAGGTCCGGCAGGCCCAGGTCCAGCAGGACTATATCAGGATTATAGGAGGCCGCTTCCAAAATAGCGGTTTCTCCGTTTGGTGCAGTGTGAAAGCGGTACTGGTGCGTTTCCAGCGTCGTTGTTATCAGGTTTCTAACCGCGGCGTCGTCCTCCACAACCAAAATCAGCGGTTTATTCATGAATCGTTACCTCCTCGGCCGGCAATGTAAACCGAAAAATTGTTCCCTTGGGGCTGTTGTCTGCGACGGTGATTTCTCCGCCGTGCGCATTGATGATGGATTTGCAGAGCGCCAATCCCAGGCCAAGCCCTCTGCGGCTGTCCGCGCCTGCAGACGAGGCCGTGTAGAACATGTCGAAAATCCTGTCTTTGGCGGAAGCCGGAATGCCCGGGCCGTCGTCGGCGATTTCCACAACGGCGTTTTGGTTCTTTTTAGAAATGGAAACCGCAATGGCAGAGCCTGCCGGCGTGTATTTAATGGCGTTGTCCACAATGTTGATGACGACCTGCACAATCAGCCGCGCATCCATCTTTGCCAGGATAAATTCTTCCGGGTGCTGGAAGGTAATGCGGTGCTCCGCACTTTTGCGGTTCACATGCCGCATCGCTTCGGAAACAACCTCGTCTACCAGCTCGGTAGACAGGTTGAGATTCATCGTCCCATCCTCAATCCGCGTCACAGACAGCAAGTTTTCCACCAGGTTGATGAGCCACAGGGAATCATCGTAAATGTCGCTGTAAAGCTGCTGCCGCTTTTCGTGGCCCATAGACTCGTCGTTTGCCAGGAGCACGCCCGCGTTGCCGGAAATCGAGGTTAAAGGCGTGCGCAGGTCGTGGGAGATGGAGCGCAGCAGATTGGCCCGGAGCTGCTCGTTTTTTGCCAGAATTGCGGCCTGTTCCTTGTCTCTGGCGGTTTTTTCGTTTTCCAGGGCGAGGGCGCATTCACCCAAAATGGAAAGCACAATGCTGTTTTCAAAGGCGTCCATGGCAGTGCCGCCTGTAACAATGCCCACAACGCCGTAAACGGTTTCATTGACCCGGATGGCCAGATACAGGCATTTGGCGTTAGACAGGGTATTCGTCGTCGCGCCCGCGTGCTTGTTGTTTTTGAAAACCCAGGCCGCAACCGCCTGTTCGTTTTCCGTGGTGTAGTCCTCCCGCTTCTCCTGCTCCGCGGCGGGAAAAACGAATGGCTGCGAAAGCTGACCGTTTTCAGCGGTATAGAATACGATGTCCTTCCCAAGCAGCTTGATGAGCTGGTTGGCGGTGACGGAAACGATGTTTTTTTCTCCTTGGCCTTCTGCAAAAGCTGGTTGGTGTCGAACAGAACCTGTGTGCGGAATGCGGTCGCGGCCGCCCGCCGGGCGTGCTGTTTGATTTTGACCGCCAGCGAGCTTGTGAGGAACGCGCTGGCGAACATAATCAGAAAAGTGGCGGGGTAGCCGGAATCGTAGGCATTCAGTGTGAAACGTGGGTCCGTGAAGAAAAAGTTGAACACGAGGACGCTCACAACGGACGAGACCAGACTGTACGCCCGTTGGGTTGTGATGACCGCCGTCACGAGAACGCCCAAAATATAAATGGTTATGATGTTTGCTTCGCTGAATCCCAACCTCAAAAAAACGGTACCGATTAGGGTGGCCAGCAGCAGTACCAGCACGCTTTTGCATACATCCGGCAGCACGGAGCCGCTTTTGTTGTACCTTGCCCGTTTGGCTTTGTATAGAGCGGTCTCCTTGTCCGGAATGATGTAAACGTCCAGATTGGGCGCGTAGGAAATCAGCTTTTCGGTGAGGGAGGGCTGGCTGAAAATATGCTTCCTCCTGGCATTGTTCCTTCCGACGACGATTTTCGACACGCCGGACAGCCGTGCAAATTCCGATATCTGGAAGGCCGCGTCGTCCCCATAGACCGTCTCAATGGTGGCGCCAAGCTGCGTGGCAAGGCGTATGTTGGCCCGCAAACGGTTTTTGTTGTCCTCGCTCATGGTAGGGAAATCGGGTGTTTCCACAAACAGGGCGGTAAAACTGCCCTGAAAGGCATGGGCCATTCGCGCGGCTGTCCGGATGATTTTCTGGTTGGAAGGGGAGGAGGACAGGCAGACAAGAATATGCTCGTCGGTATAGTAGTCGCTGTTGTTTTTTATACGTGCATTTTCCGAAAGCTTGTTCATCCGGTCGGCACACCTTCGCAGGGCCAGCTCGCGCAGCGCCGTCAAATTTTCCGCGCTAAAAAAACTATCCAGCGCCTTTTGGGCCTGCGGCTTTGCATATATCTGCCCCGCGGTCATCCGCTCAATCAATTCCTGCGGCTCAATATCCACCAGCTTCACCTGGTCGGCGCTGTCGAAAACCCGGTCCGGAATCCGCTCCTTGACCATTACGCCGGTAATGGCCGCGACCATGTCGTTCAGGCTTTCAATGTGTTGGACGTTTACGGTGGTGTATACGTCGATTCCGGCCTTCAGCAGTTCTTCAACGTCCTGATACCGTTTGCTGTGCCTGCACCCTGGCGCATTGCTGTGCGCAAGCTCGTCGACAAGGACTAGTTGCGGTTTCCTCTGGATTGCCGCGTCCAGGTCAAATTCGTTTAACATGATGTTGTTGTGTGGGATTTGTTTCACCGGGAGGGCTTCCAGCCCACTGAGCAGGGCGGCGGTCTGCGGACGGGCATGCGGCTCGATATAGCCGGCGACAACGTCTATGCCGTGCCGCTTGGCGGCGTGGGCGGCTTTCAGCATTGCGTAGGTTTTGCCCACGCCCGCGGCGTAGCCGAAAAAGATTTTGAAATGGCCGCGTTTTTTTGCGCTGTCTTCCTTTCGGATGGCCCTGAGAAGCTCATCCGGGTTTGCGCGTGTCTCATCCATATCGCTTGCCTCCTTGCTGGTTGTGTTTTAAAGGGAATAAATAGGTGGGATGCTGGGTTCAGGCCGGCTGCATGCGGATTTGAAAGCCGAACCCAAATGAGGGGCGCCCCAAACGCCAGCAGTCGTCTGCTGCTTTTTTCCTTTGCCGGCTATCGTTTTATCATGACAGCTTTTGCAGCAGACGTTCACAGCCTGCATTCCAATTGACAATCATACGGCTCTTTTTTAACGTGTTTTTGACTGTATACCTGCGCCTCCACGCACTTCATCGCCTGGTAGAATGCCTGGCTTTCAACGGCTGAGTGGGCCGATATATACAGCTTATGCGCACCGTTGTTTTTCGCCCATTCTTTTGCCGCGAGAAATAGCGATGTTCCGATTCCTCTGCCGCGCATGTCTTCTGATACATAAATATGGGATAAATCAAGATATTTGTGCGCTGCACAAAATAGTGCGGCTTCCACCGATACAAACCCTTTCAGAACGCCGCCGCAAAAAGCGGCGTATACGAACCCGTTTGTAGCCGCCGTTTTTTTCAGGCATGCAACAATCTCCTGAAAGTCCTCTTCCGACCAGTCGTCGGTAAAAGGAACATCTTTTATTATCCATGTGTTCTGTTCTTTTCTCCAGCATTTTGTTACTGTTTGGCGGCGGATAAAGCCGTCAAATAAAGCCCGGCAAATCTCATTTTCAACTAAGCTTCTGTAATAAATTGCATTTTTGGTTTCTGTCATACTGCTCCCTTTCATGTAGTATATTCCAGTTAGCCGCGCCGTTAGGCCATTTTGCTGCAAGCAAGGCCTACTGTGGATATGATACCACAAGGGTATATATTCTCACTAAGCTCATCCTT
>CABSKZ010000200.1 GCA_902478395.1 uncultured Eubacteriales bacterium
CCGGCAGTCAGCACGCTGAATCCTTCCTTTTCGAGATTGAATTTGAGTATATCAACAATTGGCTTCTCATCGTCCACAACCAGAATTACACGTTCCATAGCAATATACCTTTTGCCTTTCTATCTTTTGTGACAACATTTTATCAGAAAAACGTTGCAAGCACAAGTATTTTATCAAATTTTCTGCACAAAATTTCCTTATTTTTATCCACTTTGCATAGAAACGGTCTCACTGGCGAAATATACCTTGAAATATAAACTCTGATGTGGTAGAATAAAAAATGGTATGATATGCGAAATTTAGACAAAGGGGTATCGCTTTGATAAATCAAAACTTCAAAACATATTTCATTTCCACCCTGATGATCATCGGACTGACCGCTGTTTTCTGCCTAACCACCGGTATTTTCCAGGCATTGTTCGGCGTGATGGTGAGCGTGCTGCTCGGGCTGCAGACAACGAAATACCACTACTGGTATCTGCTCGCGACAAGCGTCTTGATACTGGGCGTGAGCGCGCTGTTTTTTGGTTTCCCCGTCTCTTTGATCATCGCGGTTCCATATGTTCTAATTGGGCTGGCTCTGGGATTTTCATTCAATTTGAAATTATCCAGTTATAAAACGGTCGTTATCTGTGCGGTGCTGTTTCTCGCCGGAATGCTGGTACAGATTAAATTCGTTGAGGAATTTTCTGCAACGCAGACCGATTTAGGCGAACTGATTATGGCCTCTGCAAACGAGATCAAGCAGATATTTGCATCTGTTTACGGCGCGGAGGGTGAACTTTTAAGCCAGATTGATGAGTTGTTCAACGCGATGGCGCAGACTCTAATTACTCTGACTCCCGCTCTATTCACCATTATGAGTCTAGCGCTTGCCTATGGTGCACTTTCTCTGTTTAAAGCATGCGCGCGCAAGGACGGAGCCGATGTTACACACTTTGCAAACTTTGATCAGCTCAGGACGGATAAAATTCTCGGCATTTTATATTTGGCGCTTGTACTTCTCAACCTGTTCGCCCCTGCCGGGTATTTTGCAGATTTGTCATTAAACGTGTTGATTATCCTGACCTTTGTGTTTTTTGTGTTTGGCCTCTCCTACCTCGATTTCAGGATGAAAATTGGCGGCGTAAAAAAAGGTATACGCCGGGTAATCGTTGCGGCACTCTGTATTTTTCCGTTTGTTCTGTTCACACTGCCGTTCATGCTGATCACCGGGGCCGGCGTCATGGACAGTCTAATGGATTTCCGGAAACGCTCCGCCTCAAAACCACAGCCTTAAGCGTGACGAATTTCGCCTTTTCACTGACTATCAGGGCCGCAGCGGCGACAGGAGGTAATTATGGATATCAACAGAAAATTGACCCAGATGTATTTCACCGGAGCATATTCAATTGTTCTGGTGTTGATTCTGGGCATTATTACCCTATTTTTTAATTTTATATTGGGACTGGTGGAAATCGGCATCGCTATTGTTTTATGCGCCGTCAATTTCCTGTTTAAACGCCATACGCAAAAACGAATTTTGGAAATGTATGAGCAAATGACCCTGGATATTGGCTCCGCCACACGGAATTCCCTTACAGATTTCCCGCTTCCTACCCTTGTTACACAGCACGATGGGAAAATCAAATGGTACAACGAAGAATTCCGGACTATTGTCGGAACACAAAGCCTGTTCGACAAAAACGTAACCGACCTGTTTCCCGATTTGGATATTGATAATCTTCTGGAGCACTCCGAAAGCGGAATTCTAACCGACTCGGTGTACCGTGACCGCCATTTCAAGGTTGCTGGAAGTGCGGCACCAGACCGGAATGACAACAAAAAAAGTGCCGTCATTTTGTACTTTGACGAGATTACGGACTACGTCAATATCAAACGGAAATATATTGATGAAAAAACGTTTGAATGCCTGCTGTTCGTCGACAACTATGACGAACTGATGGAATCTACCACAAATGCCTCCATGCCGCAGCTGCAGGCTCTTCTGTATAAGTATATCAATGACTGGGCCAGCGAAAACGGCGGCGTTTTAGTGAAATACGAAAAGGATAAATACTACATTACCTTTGAATATAAGTACCTCGAGCATTTTATTAAAAACAAGTTCGAAATTTTAAATAAAATCAAAAGCATTGATGAAGGCAATACGATTCCCGCCACAATTAGCATCGGCATCGGCCTGAACGGGGAGGATATTCTGGAAAACGATGAGTTTGCCAAAGCGGCCATCAATATGGCGCTTGGGCGCGGCGGAGATCAGGTTGTGATAAAGGACGACGAGCAGTTCCGTTTTTACGGCGGTTCTACCAAGGAGTACGAAAAAAGCACGCGGGTAAAAGCGCGTGTCGTCAGCTTCGCACTCAACGGTCTAATCACCAACGCGGATAATGTTGTCGTCATGATGCACAAAAATGCGGATGCAGATTGTCTCGGCTCCTCGTTTGGAATCTACCGCATTTGCAGGATGCTGAACAAGCAGGTCAATATTTTGTTGGAAACTTACGATCAATCCGTCGCGAGCATGCTGGCGCGACTGGAAAACGTCGATGAATATTCCGGACTTTTCATCAACAGTCAGCAAGCGCACCAGCGCGTCAACTCCAACACCCTTCTGGTCGTTCTCGACACACATAAGCCTTGCCTTGTTGAAAATGCCTCCTTGCTGAACCGCACGAAGCAGGTCGTCGTTATTGACCACCACCGCCGCGGTGCGGAATTCATCGAGCATACCTCGCTCATCTACCATGAGCCGTATGCCTCCTCTACCTGCGAGATGGTGACGGAAATCCTGCAATATACGGCGGATAAAATGTCCCTCACCAAACTGGAGGCGGAGTGCCTATATGCCGGGATTGTAGTCGATACCAAAAACTTCACCTTTAAAACAGGCGTCCGGACATTTGAGGCGGCGTCTTTTCTGAGAAAACAGGGCGTGGATACGGTGGCTATCAAAACGCTGTTCCAGCAGGACCTCACCTCCTATGTTAAGCGGGCCAACATTATCAAAAGCGCAGAAATTGTCCGCGACCATATCGCCGTCAGCGTCTGCCGGGAACAGGATAAGGACGTTCACCTCCTGGTCGCACAAGCGGCCGATGAGCTGTTGAATATCAAAGGCATCACTGCCTCCTTTGTTCTTTGCCAACTGGAAGATGGCGTCAGCATCAGCGGCCGTTCTCTCGGCGGCATTAACGTCCAGATGATACTAGAAAAGCTTGGCGGCGGCGGACACCTTACTATCGCCGGCGCACAGCTCGACGACACCACCATAGAAGAAACAAAAGATAGGCTGATACTCGCAATTGACGATTACTATATGGATACAACGAATTAACACAGATACAAGGAGGATTTCATCATGAAAGTAATATTAAAAGCAGACGTAAAAGGACACGGTAAAAAGGGCGACCTGGTCAACGCCTCAGACGGATATGCGAAAAACTATCTCATCCCAAAAGGCCTGGCCGTTGTCGCAGATAAAGCTTCTATTAACGCATGGGAAGGACAGAAAAGTGCCGCAGCCTATCATAAAAGTCAGGAACACCAACAGGCTGTCGAACTGGCTGAAAAGTTGAACGCTGTAACGGTGCAGTTTAAAGCGAAAGCCGGTGACAACGGAAAACTTTTTGGTTCCATCACCAGCAAGGACGTGTCCGAACAGATTAAAATGCAGCACCATTTAATTGTAGACAAGAAGAAAATCCAGCTCCCTGACGGCATCAAAGTTCTTGGCGTAACGGAAGTGCCTGTGAAGGTATACCCCGAGGTCAATGCAACCATTAAAGTGAATGTAACGGCCGAATAATGGCAAACACCTGCGTGCATCCGTTTTTCGTATTAACTGTAACGCAGAAGAACCGCCTATGCGAGATTTTCAAACCCATCCGTGGCAGACATCCAAAATTGGATGCCACAGGTATTGGAAAAAGCTCAAATAACTGACTGATATTTGACGACGACCTTGCCCTGAATCTTTTTTTACACAGCACGCCACAGATGCTGGACAGGGGCCATGCAAGGATTTATGGATGGAGAGAGCAATGAATAAAAAGCTGTGTATTATACTGTTGGTAGCCGCGCTTGCATTCCGGTCAGTTTTCGTAATCGAAGCAGCGAGGCGAGTCTATACCATGGCGCAAGCAATGATTTATATTACAGAACCAGGCACATATCCATTGCAGGCAATTTTGAGGCACATTCTGTTGGAACAAATTAGATAAAACGAGGTAAATTGGGAACAGCAAACCAATTTGAAATTTTTCAGGAAAAGGAGGCCAATATGGAAAATCTCATATCCAAGGTGATGCCGCACAATAAAGAGGCAGAACAGTCCATTTTGGGCTCTATGATGATAGACAGGGAATGTGTCATTCTCGCTTTCGAACATTTGAAGGAGGATGACTTCTATCTGGAGGCAAACCGTCAGATATTCAGCGCCATGCAGCATTTGTTCAACCTCGATGAGCCAATCGATATCGTCACGGTGTCTGAGGCATTGACCTCGCGCGACCAGCTTGCGATTGTCGGCGGCGTGGAATATCTAACATATCTTGCCACTACCCTGCCCACCACGGCGAACCTCCAGCAGTATATTGATATCGTGCTGGATAAATCCATGCTGCGCCGGCTCATCGGCGTTTCCAATGAGATTTTGGAGAAAAGTTATGCGCCTGAGGGTTCCTCCCAGGCCGTAGCGGATGAAGCCGGCCGCTTGTTGTTTGACGTACTGGAAAACCAGGGCCAGCAGGGAATTGTCCACATCAAGGATGTCCTCTTAAAAACGCATGACAACCTTGCGGAAACCTACCAGAATAAAGGGAAGCTGACCGGAATCCCAACCGGTTTGACCGACTTAGACAACGAACTGCATGGTTTGCAAAAGTCGGATTTAATTCTGATAGCAGGCCGGCCTGGCAGCGGCAAAACCAGTCTCGGGCTGAATATGGCAACCTATGCTGCTGTCCACGCAAACGTTCCAGTCGCGATTTTCAGTTTGGAAATGTCCAGTGTCCAGCTGGTCTCCCGTATGATCTGCTCTGAAATGCTTATTGACAATAACCATCTGACCACCGGAGAGCTCGACGACGAGGATTGGGAAAAAATCGCCGCCTCCCTTTACACACTGGGAAATGCGCCGATTTATATCAATGACTCTACAAATGTCACGATCAGCGATATTCGCGCGAAATGTCGGCGGCTGAAGGTCGAAAAGGATTTAGGGCTGGTCGTGATCGACTATCTCCAGTTGATGGAGGGTTCCCGTTCCGAAAACCGCCAGCAGGAAATTTCCGACATTTCCCGTTCCTTGAAAATATTAGCCAAAGAGCTTGACGTTCCTATCATCACACTGTCACAGCTCTCCCGTGCGCCCGACCAGCGTGCCGACCACCGCCCTATGCTTTCAGACCTGCGTGAATCCGGCGCAATTGAGCAGGACGCTGATATCGTTATGTTTATTTACCGGGACGACATGTACGACAAGGAATCGGAGTTGAAAAATATTGCAGAGTGTATTATCGCCAAATTCCGTAATGGCTCTACCGGAACAAAGACCTTTTACTGGGCCGGAAACCATACGAGATTTATGAATCTGGATAAAGACCATGGATAAACAAAGTAACATGTTTTTGCAGAAAGTCCGGCACACTGTAGAAAGG
>CABSKZ010000201.1 GCA_902478395.1 uncultured Eubacteriales bacterium
ATATGAGGACTTGCGCGAGGCGCTCGCAAAGCTGCAGCTGAACGACGCGTCGCTCTCCTACGAACCGGAGACCTCCGTCGCGCTCGGGTTCGGCTTCCGCTGCGGTTTTCTGGGGCTGCTGCACATGGAGATTATCCAGGAGCGGCTGGAACGCGAATATAATCTCGATTTGGTCACCACCGCGCCGAGCGTTATCTATAAGGTGAAAAAGACGAACGGAGAGCTGTTGGAAATTTCCAATCCCGCAAATCTGCCGGACGGCAGTGAGATTGAATATATGGAGGAGCCGATTGTAAACGCGGACATTATGGTTCCGACGGAATTCATCGGCAACATTATGGAGCTGTGCCAGGACAGGCGCGGCACTTACCTGAACACGACATATATCGACACAGACCGGGCGCAGCTGCACTACCACCTGCCGCTCAACGAAATTGTGTATGACTTTTTCGATACGCTCAAATCCCGCACGAAGGGCTATGCGTCGTTCGACTACGAGCTTTGCGGGTACGAGCAGGCGGAACTGGTGAAGCTGGACATTCTGCTCAACGGCGAGATGGTGGACGCGCTGTCCTTCATCGTCCATTCGACAAAGGCGTATGCCCGCGGCAGGCGGATAGCGGAAAAGCTCAAGGAAAGCATTCCGCGCCAACTGTTCGAAATCCCGATTCAGGCGGCGGTCGGCAGCAAGATTATTGCGCGGGAAACCGTCAAGGCCATGCGCAAGGATGTGCTCGCAAAATGCTATGGCGGCGATATCACCAGAAAGAAAAAACTGCTGGAAAAGCAGAAGGAAGGCAAGAAACGGATGCGCCAGGTGGGGTCTGTCGAGGTCCCGCAGGAGGCGTTTATGTCCGTGCTGAAGCTGGACGATTGATTGTGCGCGGTCCGGGCCTCCGTGGCCCGGGCTGTTTTATATGACGCCGGAGAGGCCGGAGGCGGAGCGTTTCCGCGAAATGCCGGCAACCAGTGGTTTGTGCAAGGAGGAGCATATGACAGGACTTTACATTCATATCCCGTTCTGTTTGAAAAAATGCGGATACTGCGATTTTGTATCCTATGAAAACTGTTTTGACGAGGCAGAAGCATATATCGATGCGGTGCTTCAGGAAATGGAGGAGTACCGCGGCGAAAAAATCGACACGGTCTACGTCGGCGGCGGCACGCCGACAAGCCTGCCGGGCGGATTGCTGGAAAAGCTGCTGGGAGGCGTGTTTGCCTGCTTTGACGTGGCGGAGGACAACGAAATTACGGTGGAGTGCAATCCGAAAACAGCCGATTTGGCGTATTTGTCCTCGCTTCGGAAAGCGGGATACCACCGCATCAGCATCGGCGTCCAGTCGCTTCATGACGATGAGCTGACCTTTCTCGGCCGCCTGCATACGGCGCGGGAGGCGGAGGAGAGCGTGCAGCTAGCGAAGCTGGCCGGATTTTCTAACATTAGCCTGGACTGCATGTTTGGGTTTCCGGGGCAGACGGAGGAGCGGTTTTTAGAAAGCCTGCGCCGGATAATTGCCCTCGGCCCCGCGCACATTTCCAGCTACAGCCTGATTCTGGAGGAAAACACGCCGTTCTACCGCGAATATATCGCGGGGCGGCTGGTTCCGATGGATGACGATATGGAGCGGGATTTATACGAAAAGGCAGTGGAGGTTTTGGCGCAGAGCGGATACCGCCGGTATGAAATTTCAAATTTTGCCCGTCCGGGCATGGAAGCGCGCCACAACATGAAATACTGGACGCGGGAGCCATACATTGGGCTTGGCGCGGCGGCGCACTCGTTTTACGGGGGCTGCCGCTATGCGAACCCGGCCGGACTGAAGGATTATTACAAAAGGGTGCGGGAAGGGGCGCTGGCGGAGCAGGAAAAAACAAGACTGACGCGGCGCGACGAGATGTCGGAATTTATGTATCTGGGAATGCGCATGAGCAGAGGCGTTTCGCAGAGAGAATTTGAAGAGCAGTTCGGAAAAAAGCTGTTTAATGTGTTCGGGGAAAGCATCCGCTGGCTTGAGAGCCTGAAGCTGGTCGAGACAGCGGGAGACGCGGTGCGGCTTACGCCGAAGGGAATCAATGTTTCCAACAGCGTTTTCAGCCGCTTCCTGCTGGATTAGGAGAGAGCAATGGCTATTAGAATCAATAACCTCAAGGTTCCGCTGGAGACCTCCGCGGAGGAGCTGAAGGAAAAGGCGTTGGCTAAAATCGGGCGGAAACCGTCGGATTGCCTGGGCTTCCGCATTTTCCGCCAGTCGGTTGACGCGCGCAAAAAGCAGGTTAGCTTCGTCTATGGCGTAGAACTGGATTTGAAGGACGAGAAGCGGGTTGCCTGCGATGGCAGCCAGGTTGTCCGTGTGGAAAAGAGGCAGCAAAAAGCGCCAGTTCCGGGGACAGCGCCGCTCAAGGAACGGCCTGTGGTCGTCGGGATGGGGCCGTGCGGCCTGTTTTGTGCCCTTGCGCTGGCGCGCGCCGGCTACCGCCCGCTGGTGCTGGAGCGCGGCGATGATGTGGACGAGCGGACGCGGAAGGTAGAACTGTTTTGGCAGAGCGGCAGGCTGGACACGGAAACAAACGTGCAGTTTGGCGAAGGCGGTGCGGGAACGTTTTCTGACGGGAAGCTGACGACACGCATCAGCGACCCGCACTGTGCCGGAATTTTGGCGGACTTCGTGCGCTTCGGCGCGGACGAGCGTATTTTATACCAGGCGAAACCCCACATCGGGACGGATGTGCTCAAGCAGGTTGTCAAACGGATGCGGGAAGAGATTCAGGCGTTGGGCGGAGAAGTCCGGTTCCGCTGCCGCGTGGACGACATTCTGGCGCAAAACGGGGCGGTGTATGCTGTGCGTACAGCGGACGGGGAAGAAATCCCCTGCGGCGTTTTGGTGCTGGCGATTGGCCACAGTGCGCGTGACACCTACCAGCTGTTGTTTGACAGGGGAATCGCGCTTCTGCAAAAGCCGTTCTCCGTAGGCGCGCGCATCGAGCACCCGCAGAAGTGGCTGAATGAGCAGATGTACGGCGGGTTTGCCGGGCATCCGGCGCTGGGCGCGGCAGATTACCAGCTATCCCACCGCGAGGGGGACCGCGCCTGCTACACGTTTTGCATGTGCCCGGGCGGTGTTGTGGTTGCGGCGGCATCGGAAGAAAACTCCGTCGTTACCAATGGTATGAGCGAGTCCGCGCGGGACAGGGCAAACGCCAATTCCGCCGTTTGCGTGAGCGTGGACGGCCGGGATTTCGGAAGCAGTCATCCGCTTGCGGGCGTATGGTTTCAGCGGCAGCTGGAGCAGGCGGCTTTTCGTCTGGGCGGCAGCAATTACCACGCACCCGCCCAGACAGTGCGGGACTTTTTGGAGGGAACCCCCACCAGAGCCTTCGCACAGGTCGTTCCGAGTTACACGGGCGGTGTTTGCGGAGCAGATTTGAACAAGCTGTTTTCCGGTGGCGTGAGCGGGATGCTCGCGAATGGGCTGCGGGTGTTCGACAGGAAAATCAAAGGCTTTGCAGACGGCGGCGCCGTGCTGACAGGCGCCGAGACGAGAACCTCGGCCCCCGTCAGAATTACGCGTGGGGATACGCTCCAAAGCGAATCGCTCGCGGGGCTGTATCCGGCGGGAGAGGGCGCGGGCTATGCGGGCGGCATTATGAGCGCGGCGGCGGACGGCGTCAAGATTGCGGAACAAATTATCCGCACATACCGCGTGCCGGATTGATGCCTCGGCGCATACTGTTGTTGCACCGGGGAGGGTCGCATAACTGAATGGACCTGAAAGACAGATTTTATAGAAGAAAGCGCACGGTTTTTCCAAAGTGCCGCTTTTATCAAAAAAGACAAACCGGTTCAGCGATTTTTTGTTGGGAAACAATTGCTTTATGCGGCAGAAGTGTGGTATAATATCCACAGTAAGCCTTGCTTTGCAAGTCTTGGGCATTGCTCTATCGCACTGGCGCGCGAACTATGATATTGACGGCTTTGCAAAAATGCCCTTGCGAGCAAGCATTTTTGCTTCATGGTGAAATATGAACACTTAGTGAATCCGAGTGAAGCGAAGGGTGAGCTTAGTGAGAATATATGCCTTGTGGTAAAATAGACGTGGAGTAAGGCTTTGTGCCGGGCCAAAGGCGATGGCAAAAGCACTGAATCCAGTCGTTCTTTTCTGGGTGGTTACAACCAGAAAAGAACTTCCGCTATCACCATTATGGAACCGGTGTGCAGCAAGCAAGTAAGTAAGCGGCTTGCGGGTATGCAGGCATTTGATAGGTCAGGTCCGGGTGCAAAACGTTATCCGGACAGGTTTTTGAGACTGTGCGGGCCGGCGCGTCCGCTCTGAATATGGGTTTGCAGCGGCGTTCCGGCGGCGGGCGAACCAGTGAAACGCGAGGGTGAAAAGGTTATGGAATTCTGGAATACATACGCGCTTCCATTTTTTAAAAACATTCAGGTAACGGACGTTATCGACATTCTGTTGGTCGCGTTCATAGTTTACCATGTCATTAAATTTCTGCGCCAGACCCGGGCGGCGCAGCTCCTGAAGGGCATTGCCATTTTGCTTGCCATTATGTATTTATCAGACTGGCTGCAGCTCAACGTTATCAACTTTATCTTAATCAACACGATGCAGGTCGGTGTAACGGCGCTTTTAATCGTGTTTCAGCCGGAGCTGCGGCGGGGGTTGGAGCACATGGGGCGGAGTAAATTCGGCAGTCTGTTCAGCTTTGAAGAGCACAGGCAGCTTTCCGACCTGATTGATGAAATCTGCCTTGCGGTGTCCTCCATGTCGAAAACGAGAACCGGCGCGTTAATTATTTTCGAGCGGAAAACCAAGCTGAACGACATGCTGACAGGTGGAACAGACGTCAATTCAGACATCTCTTCGGAGTTGATAGAGAACATTTTCGTGCCGAATACGCCCCTGCATGACGGGGCTGTCATCATCCGAAACGGGAGAATTTTTAAGGCGGCGTGCGTGCTGCCGCTCTCCGGCAATAAAAATTTGAGCAAGGAATTCGGCACGCGGCACAGGGCCGCGCTCGGCATTTCCGAGCAAACGGACTGTGTAGGTCTTGTGGTGTCGGAGGAAACGGGCAAAGTTTCTGTCGCAGTTAATGGGGATATGCTCCGCAACCTGTCCATATCCTCCTTAAGCAGGGTGCTCAACAAGCTGGTGGATAAAGAGAGCGAAAACGAGAAAAAAAATAGAGCGGCGAAATTCTTCAGGGGGAGGGAACGCAAATGAAGCAGACGAAAGGCGACCTTCCGCTGAAGGTGCTGTCGGTTTTAATCGCGATTGGACTGTGGTTCTACGTGGTGCAGATTCAAAGCCCGGACATTGAGCGGACGATTAAGGGCGTTCCCGTTGTGTTTACCCAGAAAGCAGCACTGGAAGAAAAAGGGCTGATTTTGCTCAACGACAAGGAACACACAATGGACATTAAAATCAAGGGAAAGCGGAAATATGTGGTGGACGTCAACAGCACCAACCTGACGGTTTTGGCGGACGTCAGCTCCATTGACGAGACCGGGACGCACACGGTGTTTACCAACATCATCCTGCCATACGGCAATCTGGAGGTTGTGAACAAAAGCCCGACCATGCTGACCGTCGATGTGGACAATTTGGTGACGGTTGAAAAGGAAATTCAAATTAAAGTCA
>CABSKZ010000202.1 GCA_902478395.1 uncultured Eubacteriales bacterium
CTACTGGATGCATAATGGCTATATCAACATCAACAACGAAAAAATGTCCAAATCAAAGGGAAATTTCTTCACCGTGCGCGACGTAGCAAAGAAATATGATTATGAAGTGATTCGTTTCTTCATGCTCTCCGCACATTACCGGAGTGCCATCAACTTCTCCGACGAGCTTCTGGCACAGAGCAGAACCGGACTCGACCGGCTTTACAACTGCCTGTATAATCTGGATTTCCTTGCATCAAAGGCAAAAAAACGGGAGCTCGCGGACGAAGAAAAGCAGATGCAGGAGCAGCTTCTTCAATTTAAAACGCAGTTCAACGACGCAATGGACGACGATCTGAATACTGCGGACGCAATCGCGGTGCTGTTTGAAATGGCGCGATTCATCAACTCCAGCGTCGGCCCGGACTGGCCGCTTAGCCTGTTCGAGGCCGCAATCGGACAATTTAACGAATTGGGCGGCGTTTTAGGAATATTATCGAAGAAGCAGGAGGATACTATAAGCGAAGAGGCAAAAGCGCTGATTGAGAAACGCAAACAGGCGCGTGCCGACAAGGATTGGGCTTTGGCTGACAGTATCCGCGACGAATTAAAACAAATGGGCGTTGAAATTGAGGATACCCGTCAGGGCGTGAAGGTCCATATCCTGAAAGACATGTAGGAGACGGGTTCGTCTCCTGCAGATGGGAGATGAAACATGAACGAGCTGAGGGATTTCCGGTATCAGCCGGGAGATGTGCAGACGATTGCGGATAAGCTGAAAACAGAACGGTTTGTTGGCGTGGAGATCGACTGTATGGAAGATTTGCAGGATATTGTCCACGATGTGCAGAACTACGGCATGTACAAGATTGAGGACGACCGGTTGGATGTTTACGCAATCAACACTGACGAATGCCCGGAGTTTTACGGGCGTCTCACCTTCTGCGACCGCCCTGCCCACAGCGGCGAGGTGCGTGAAAGCGAATGCCATTACATTGACTTTTTCCTCTCTGAGGAGGCGGAAGAGGACCGGGACGAATTGTTCTGGATTTGACAAACCAAACAGCGGACAGCCGCACAGCTGTCCGCTGTTTGGTTTCACACTGCAGTTATAACGACATGAAGCCGTACCCAAAGGAGCAGGCGCTCCCCCACTGCCTATTCCGACGGCGGGGCCACTTAATTTTTTCAGCGGGAATACAATCGCCCGTTGAGAACGTTGCATGGAGGGGTGCTTTCCTTAATGGAACGGAAAGCAAGATGTCTCCTTCTCCGAAGGCGGAGGATTCCACTTGTTTTTTGGCGGCGGTACAATTCCGCGCCGAAACATGAAATGACAGTGCTTCGCACCTGATTGATTTCGAACCTCCACCTAAAGGTAGACGATTTGCCTCAAAACACGTTTCTTACCCAGCTGCCTTTGCCCTGCAAAATTTTGGGAGCGTTTTCTGCGGAAATTGAACGGGCACGGCTCTTGCGGCTATACCTATGCATACTCTCTCCGACAGACAAAAATAAAAAGGATGTGAAAGCTATGAATATCAACCAACTGCTTCCCGGAGGGCTTGCCGTCCCGCCGCGCGAATATTCTCCGCTGGTGCTCGCGTACATTGGCGACAGCGTATATGAAACCTATATCCGGACGCGGCTTGTGGCGCGCGCGAACACGCAGGTGAATAATTTACATAAAACTACCATAAACTACGTGAAAGCAAAGGCACAGTGCGAGATTATGAAGGCGCTGCTCGGTCAGCTCACCGAAGAAGAGGAATGGGTGTTCAAGCGGGGGCGGAACACAAAATCCGCAACGGTACCCAAAAATGCAGATGTGGGAGAATACCGCTATGCGACAGGTTTTGAAGCGCTCATCGGATTCCTCTACCTCTCCGGCAGTAGAGACAGGCTCTACGAGCTTCTGGACTTTGCTTTTGATTATGCGGACGAAGGCTGACTCCGCCACCGAGGTGACAGCATGAAAAAAAGTACAGAAAAAAGGAAAAAACTACTTGGAAAAATTAAAATTTATGGTATAATTACTATTGGTTCGTTGGTTGCGTCGCTTGGTATTAACGTGTTTCTTGCCCCGCTCAATATTGTGGCGGGCGGCGTATCCGGCATCGCGATTATTGTGAACGCGCTGACCGGGTTCCCCATGGGCCTGTTGATGCTGTGCATCAACATTCCGTTGTTTTTCGTCGGACTGAAGCTTCTTGGGAGCGGGTTCGGCATCCGGTCGTTGTACGGTGCGGTTGCATTTTCCATGTTTACCGATTTGACTGGAGCCTTACCCATGATTACGCAGGAGCCTCTGTTGGCAGCGCTGATGGGCGGCGCATTGTTGGGGCTGGGCATGGGCAGTGTTTTTCTGACAGGTGCGACCACCGGCGGGACGGATGTTGCCGCACGCCTCGGCCACAAGCTGGTGAAGGCGATTGACGTCGGCAAATGGCTGTTCATTTTCGATTTCATCATCATCACTCTTTCCGGCATTTTGTTCAATAACTATGAGCTGTGTCTGTACGGGGTGATTGCGTTGGTTGTGAATAGCTATCTCATCGATATGATGATTCAGGGCGCAAATTTTGCAAAGCTTGTCTATATCATTTCCCCGAAATATGAGGAAATCGCGCGCGGCATTTTAAACGGGATGGAACGCGGAGTAACGGGAATCGTGGCTCGGGGCATGTATCAGAACAACGAAAAAATGATGCTTATGTGCGTCGTGAAAAAATTTGAAATTCAGAAGCTGGAAAAAATCGTGGAAACCGTTGACCCGCACGCGTTTATTATCTTCACGCAGGCACGGCAGGTCACGGGCGAAGGTTTTAAAATATATCCGGTCAATTAGCGTTTTCCTGAACAAATAGCTTCTCAGCCCATTTGTTCAGGAGGCACAAATCCGACGTGGGGCCGAAACGTCACTTCTTTGCTGGTAAATTTCATTTACTATATCAACTATGTGAAAGGGGCGAGGAAATGGATAAAAAGAGAGCGATTGAACTGAAAATTATAGCAAACAAAATCAGAAAAGATGCTCTGACTGCTGTTTACAGCGCCGCCTCCGGTCATCCGGGCGGTTCGTTGTCTATGGCGGACGTATTATCCGTACTGTATTTTGAGGTTATGAACGTAGATCCAAAGAACCCGAAGGATCCAGACCGGGACCGGTTCGTGCTGTCGAAGGGACACTGTGCGCCTGCGCTTTACGGTGCATTAGCGGAACGCGGGTTCTTCCCGGTTGAGGACGTGAAAACCTTCCGCCAGGCGGACAGCTATTTGCAGGGGCACCCCGACATGAAGGGCGTTCCGGGTGTGGATATGTCCACCGGTTCTCTGGGCCAGGGTATCTGTGCCGCAAACGGCATGGCGCTTGCCGCGAAAATCGACAACAAGGATTACCGTGTTTACACCGTGCTCGGCGACGGCGAGCTGGAGGAGGGCCAGGTTTGGGAGGCTGCCATGTATGCGCCGCACTACAAGCTGGATAACGTAACCGCGTTCATCGATTACAACGGCCTTCAGATCGACGGCGACATCAGCAAGGTCATGTCCCCGCTCCCGATTGACAAGAAATTCGAGGCGTTCAACTGGAACGTCATCACGACGGACGCACACGACATGGAAAAGCTATATGACGCGATTTGCCAAGCAAAGGCTACAAAGGGCAAGCCGACCGTCATCATTATGAAGAGCACAAAGGGAAAAGGTGTTTCCTTCATGGAAAATGAGGCTTCGTGGCACGGCAGTGCGCCGAACGAGGAGCAGTACAAACAGGCGATTGCTGAGCTCGACGCACAAATTCAGGAACTGGAGGTGCAGCTGAATGGGTAAGATAGCAACCAGAGAGGCTTATGGACAGGCGTTGGCAGAGTTCGGCGAAAAATACGACATCGTCGTGCTGGACGCAGACCTCTCCAAATCGACCAAGACGGACACCTTCAAGAAGAAATACCCAGACCGGTTCTTCAACACCGGCATCGCGGAAGCGAACATGATGGCGACCGCGGCAGGACTTGCGACCTGCGGAAAGACCGTGTTTGCCAGCTCGTTCGCCATGTTTGCGGCAGGCCGTGCGTTTGAACAGGTGCGTAATTCTATTTGTTATCCGAACTTGAACGTAAAAATCGGCGCAACTCACGCCGGAATATCCGTTGGAGAAGACGGTGCCTCGCACCAGTGTCTTGAGGATTTGAGCCTGATGCGGACGATTCCGAATATGACGGTCATCTGTCCGGCAGACGCAACGGAATCCATTCTCGCGGTTGAGGCCGCTATCAAACATAACGGCCCGGTTTACCTGCGGTTCGGACGACTTGCCGTCCCAGAGCTTTTTGACCGTGCAACTTATCAATTTGAGCTTGGCAAGGGCGTACAGCTAGAAGACGGAACGGACGTGACACTCGTCGCGACCGGGCTGATGGTTCCCGAAGCGCTGGAAGCAAAGAAAATTCTCGCGGAACAGGGCATCAGCGCGCGGGTCATTAACATCCACACCATCAAACCGATTGATAAAGACATTCTCGTAAAAGCCGCAAAGGAAACCGGCGCGCTGGTCACTGCCGAGGAACACAACGTGATTGGCGGGTTGGGAAGCGCGGTTGCCGAGGTTCTGGTAGAAAACTTCCCGGTTCCGATGGTCCGGGTCGGTACACAAGATGTATTCGGTAAATCCGGCAAGCCAGCGGCATTGCTGGAAGCTTACGGACTGACCGCAGCGAATATCGCAGAACAGGCAAAAAAAGCAATTGCGATGAAAAAATAATAGAATATGTCAAAAAGCGGCTTCTGTACAGAAGCCGCTTTTTTATATGCTGATGCGGGGCCGTTCAAGCCGCCGCAAGCTTTATACGCTTACCCGTCTTTTTCTCCCGAGACGCCGTTTATCAATCAATTCAAAGCATAATTCTCATCTTCACTTAATGCCACATACCAGAAGCGCGTGCGTTTTCTTTCACTTCCTCCACTGTACTTCCCCGTATCTCCTGATTCATAATATAAGACAATGCGTCCTTCCATTCCTCTACTGAATAACCGGAATCCTCCATCGTTAAAGCAAGACGCAGCGCGTCAGTAACAATGGGCTGAAAGCGCAAATCTGACAAGTACATACAATGCAAATCCTGCCGAAGTGTTTCGAGCAAATCAGTTCTTTTCCTCAAGTCCTGCACGCTGATGTCCTCCTTTCCTAGTACGCAGTCTGCTACATGTCTATCTCTCAAATATATATTGTCTATTTATCAAACATTATACACTAACTTTGAATATTAGTCAATATTTTGGTGAAAAATATGCAAAGGCATCAATTTTATTTTCGGTAACAGTTTGATAGAATAAAACCGAACGGAGGATGGAGCGATGGACTATTACCAGATTGGGAAGCGTATTCGTGAAGAACGGACGAAGCAGGCACTCACCCAGGAACAGCTTGCCGAAAAAGCAGGAATCAGCACCAATTTCCTCGCCTGCATTGAAAGCGGAAACCGCCGCGGGAGCTTTGACACCTACGCCAAGCTGGTGAACGCTCTAAATACGACTTTTGATACGATTACACAGGATTCCATCCCCAAAGCGCAGGACGATATCTTGAGAAAAGAATTACTATTATATTTCAACCGGCTGGATAAACCGGACCAATTGCTTTTTATCCGGCTCATAGCCGAATTCTATAA
>CABSKZ010000203.1 GCA_902478395.1 uncultured Eubacteriales bacterium
CACAAGCACAATGTCTGCGACCTCGAACTCGTCCTCGTTGTAGCTCCAGAGCGAATAGACGGAGCCGTCGCGGAAATAGGCGCTGTTGGAGGCGGTATAGCGCGTGTGGTCACTTTCATTGCTCGGAATGGCAAATACCAACGTATTTTCATCAATGTAGGAAAGCGTATCGAACGACTGCGAGGCCGCGACATATTCCACCCAGTCGTAGGTTCGTGTTCGGACCAGCGGGCCGCTGGAGCTGTCTTCGCCGGCAGTGTCAAGCTCTGTGATTTCGTTTTTGCCATTAATTTTTGCGCGGATAATCTGTTTTTTGCAGCTTCCGTCCTCCTCAAGCAGTTCCTGCGGCAGGTTGGAGGCAGTCAGCTCGACGGTGGAGCCGTTATAACGCAGCTTGGATTTTAGCTTGACCTGCTGCCATTCCTGCGCGGAGGTGAGAATTTCCGCAATCCAGCCCTCGTCCGCGCCGTTTTTCCACATTAGCCCGTTCAGCAGTACAAAGTCAGAGGCCTGCGCCATTTCCGCCAAAACAACACAGCCGAACGAGTCGAGCGAAAGCGTCGCCTTTGTGCCGGGCCGGGCCTGTTCGGCGAGTCCAGCTTGTACAAGTCCCTGATAATAGCTGCTAATCGGATACTCGGTATCCTTGACGGTTATGGTGTCAAGTTCGCCGCCGGTTTCGTAGTTTATAATTTGTCCCTGCCGCGTTTTGCCGGATACCAGCACCTTAATTTTCTGCCTGCGCGCGCGGGGTTCTGTGCGCGCGATGCTCAAAACGTCTTTTGGGGCGATATCGCCGGCTGTAATGCGCTGGTAACCTCGGTATATTTCTACATCGCATTGGTTAGACGTTTCCTTTAGCTCAATGGATTGTTCTGGGTAAAAACGGTCAGAGACCTTGCCAGTGGCGGCGGAAATTCCACCCGCGACCATGGTCTCATACCGCTCCGCAAGAACGATTTCATACACGCCGTCTCCGTCCGCGTCAATCAAGGTGATGCTGCCCGTTTCCGGCGTCAGGTTTTCCAGCGTGAAGGAGCCGGAGCCGCCGTTTAAAATTAGGTTCGTGTTTTTGCTGAGCCGTTCCGTCTGCAATTGATTGTCCGAGTCGAAATATTCGATGGCGGAAAGGGACGTGCCGCCTGTAATTTGCGCCGCATCAATTCTTAACGCATTGCTCCGCGCCTCGTCGACGGAATACCAAATGACAGTCAGCTCCCCGGTGCTTTTGTCCATTTGCAGATAGGACTTCACGCAATATCCGAGCTGTGAACCAATGTCGGTTTCCCCCACAGAGGCCGTTTTTTCATCGATAATAACCTGATTTCTTGCCAGTGCTTCCTCGGCGTACAGCCCTGTGAAATAGTTTGCCGTCACGCGCCCGCGGTACGGATAAATATCTCTATATTCTGAAAGCAGGGTGGCGCCCTTTTGTGTTACATATTCCTCGCGTCCTCCATAGCTCTCCTGTTTTACCAAATCGATTTCCAGCGTATTCGCAAGCAGCTTCGCAACCTCGCCGCGTGTCAGAGTATCTTCGCCGGATTTGTTCAAACCGGAAGTTACGCCCTTCTGCGCGGCCAAAACCGTGTAACCGGCGGGGTAGCCGCCCTGGTGTTCAGCCAGAATGCCACAGCCAATCAGGTTGACCAGCACCTTCGCCGCCTGTGTGCAGGTAATGCCCTCGTCCGGCCCAAACGTTCCGTCATCCTTGCCGGACATATATCCGAGCGCACAGACCGTGGCGATATTTGCCGCGGCCCAATGCTCCCCGCTGACGTCGGAGAAGCGCCCTGCCCCGCCGGCGGTTGCCGCAATATTCCGCGCCCGCAGAATGAGCGTGGCAAACTCCGCCCGCGTAATGCTGTTATCCGGGCGGAAAGTGCCGTCATCAAATGAGTTGACGATTTTCAGGGCAATCAGCTTTTCAATGTCCTCGAAGTATGGGCTGTCCTTGTAGTCCTTTTTGTCGTCAGGCGGAATTTCGTATGGCTCGGGAAACGTATTTTCCATTTCACAAACGGAAAGATTGTCCACATAAAACGGCACCTTGCCTGTCCCAAACCCGATACTGCCGGAGAATACTGCGCCATCGTCGTAAAAATGGGCGGCGGGCGTTTCCATATCTTTGTAAAAGATGCGCAGGTTTTTCCCTGCGACCTCAATTTTCATCCGTATCCATTCATTGCTGTCAGCGGCAAAATCCGCCTTCACATCGCCGATATGTGTTTGTTCGCCGTTTACGTAGCGGTCCACGGCAAGCACGCCGTTCGCTGCGTCAATGTACATTTCATAGCGGTTGTCACTCGCGTCCTTGCGGACGTATATCATCGGTACGGCGCGGTCTGGCTCCTCATACGCCGCCTTTAAATCGAAGGTGAAGCGGTAGTCTGTAAACTGCATGGTTCTGCTGTTGTAGTCGTAGCTTTTCACGCAGTAGGAATGGCCCCTGTCAGTCTGTTCTACACCGCTCTTGTCCTCATAACTCACCCAGCCGTCCATCGTGCCGTCCTCAAAATCCTCGAAATAGAGCAGGCCTTCCACGGGTTTCGGTGCCTCTTCAGCAAAGCTGTAGGGGACAGCAATGAAAGCAAACGCCAGAAGCAGCGTTATCATTTGTCGTATGGATTGTCTCATTCTGTTCCTCCTATTGCTGTTTCAATATTTCGTATATCATTTTTGCCGCCTGCGCCCGGGTAGCCGTAGCCTGCGGCAAAAATTCTCCTGTTTCTGTGCCGTTTATGATGCCCGCGCCGGACAGCGTCTGTACGGCCGTTCGGGCATACTCAGCTACCGATTCCCAGTCCGTGAAATCGGGCTGGTTCTTGCCCGTAAGCGGCATGAGCTTTGCGCTGGCAGCGCGGTAGAGCATAACGGCCATATCCTGCCGGCTGATGTTTTCCTGCGGCGCGAACTGTGTATCAGAAACACCGCCCGTAATGCCGTAGCGCTTAGCCGCCGCGACATAGGGGCAGAACCAATCGTTTTCGGACACGTCCTCAAAACCGCAGTCCGTTTCATCCGTATCAAACGAGAACGCGCTGACGACGAGCTTTGCGAATTCTGCACGCGTCACGGCGCGGTCCGGTAAAAATGTGCCGTCGCCATAGCCTGTCAGGACGGTGTTTTTCCGCGTCAGATAACGCACCGCGTCAAATGCCCAGTGCCCCTGCGGAACATCGGAGAAATCCGCTTCCGGCTGTGGTTCCTCCGGCTTGGGGGAAGGGGAGGGGCTTACTACCGCAACGGTGGAAGAATTTCCGCCGCCAAAGCCGCCACCGCCTCCGCCGCTTCCGCTCCCTCCGCCGCCGGAACCGCCGTCTTCTGCGGATTTGATTGCGCTGTCGTAAAGCGCCTGAAATTCTGCGAACGTGTAGCAACGTTCGCTGTTCATCTGCTGCAGCGCCTTATTTTTCTTCTGCTCTGTGGAAAGCCGGTTGAGCTTGGACAGGGAGATTTCAAGCTCGGATTCATATTCGTTCAGCAGTGCCGGTATATCCTTGTAATTCGCGCAGTATAAAGAAGCCAGAATGATATTCGGGCGCAAATCCGCTAATACGTCGGAAACGGTTGGGTAGCGATCTTTTTTCAGGCCTTCGTAAAGCCCATTGCACGCCTCGTTTTGAATCGTTTCCGTCTGTTGCGCGTAAAGCTGTGCGGCATTTTCCGGCAACGGGTAGAGGTCGGGGTTGTCTTCCAAAGCCTGAACGATCGCGTTTCCGCCGCCGCATTGTTTCAGCATCGCCATCGCCAACCGTTCAGAAAAGACTGGGCCGATGTTTTCCGCAGTAAAGCCGTCGCCCTTTTGCAGCAAGACCTGTGTGCAAACCCCAGTTTCCAGCAGTTCGCTGTTCAGCGCGCGAAAACGCTCTAAATCAATTCCGAACCGCAGGGCATACCGCTCATTTTCTGCCGCCAAAAGAAGGCTTCGCATTCCGGCGCCGTCGGTGCAGGTGTTGATTTTCTCCAGAAAAGCGGACAAATTAGAGGGTTTTAGATATTCATAGTTTGCGGTTGCCATTGTTTGGTCATCGGTAATTGCGTAAATGAAATAAGGCCCTTCTTCCATTTCGTCGGTCATCGTGATTTTTGCATGGAAGCTTCCGTCAGCCTCCGGCTTAGCAAATTGTTTCAGAAAGACAAGATTGTCAGCCATGACAAGCCTTTCTTTCCCCACACCCACAGCGAGCAACACGATACTCTGATCCGTATTCCCAGAGAGCAAACCACTGATTTCCGCGCCGTTTCCGCTGCATTGAGCGTTCAGGGTTATTTCGGTGTCCTCGTGGCTATCTGCCGACATTGGAATACGCACAGGCTCTTGTCCGGAGAACGCCGCGTCAGACAGGGGCGCCAGGCTATCGAACAGGTACAAGATGTACTGTGCGTCCGGTATTTCCGGCATCTCGATTTGGATCTCCGTTTGCTGTGGGGTGGTTCCGTCGAGCGCGTTTCCCTTTAACCGCACCTGGCTAGCGTTCCAGCTGCAGAGCGTGTCGTTTTGGTAACCGGCGAGTACGGCGGTGGCCTTCATATCGGCTTCCAGGGAGGAGGTCACGTAAGCCTTCGCGGTTAGGGTGCCGTCTGCGGAATCCACAGTAAATTCATTTACGGCAACTGGCTTCTGACGGTAATAGGAACCAATATACAGGTTATCCAGCATACCACCCTCGAAAAGAAGGCTGCTGGCCGAAACTGGTTCCTCCACAGCGGTAGTCAACAACGGTTCCGCCAAATTGTGGTAGTAAATGTAAATTTCATTTTCGTGGGTTGTGATACCAACAGAAACCCATTCGCCGTCGTCGTCAGCAAGAATTGCACGGGCGGATGCCAGCACAGCACCATTGTAGGAAAGCGTCAGCTGCGGAGCGGACAGATTGCTGTCGAACTCCAGCCGGAACCCATTCCCGAAGGCGAGGGACGGTTTCATATCGCCATACGGCTGATAGTTGTTTTTTAACTGATACCGCAGGACAAAATTTTCAAATTTCTGTTCCGTTTCCATTGGTTCAGCCAGGGACAGGCAGGTATTGCCGTTTTCTTCTGCCAGCATCTCTCCAGCGGAGCGCCAGCCAGATTCCGGCCCAGCGGAAACCGTTTCATAGTCCTGGAACAAAAAGGGTTCCCGGCTGGTGTCTTTGGTAATTGGTTCACAGTCCTTATGTACCGGATGGGTTTCCTCCACGCGGAGGTTGTCTATCAGAAATTCAGATGCCCGTCCGTTCACAAAGCAGAAGCTTCCGCCGGTCGGGGAGGGGCTTTCGGTCTCTGTGAAGGAGATGACAGGGGTTTCCATATCTTTATAATACACCTTCACATCGTTTCCCGTCAGCTCGACGCGCACCTTCACCCATTCACAGTTGTCCTCTGTGAGGGGCACCTTCGCAACGTCCATCCATGTGTTTTCGCCCACGTTCTTCTCCGCGCCGATTTCCTCAGAGCCAACCTTATTGTAAAAATACATATTATAATAAATTCCGTCGCGGGAACGGTATTGAAACGCCGGCCACGTTGTGCCGAACGCGCCGTCCTCGTCGCGGTAATCGATTTTCATATCGAAGGAGTATGCGTAATTACGCAGATTTTCCATTGTGTCTTTTTCAAAGTAGTCTGTTGACGTGACGCGATAAACCGTGT
>CABSKZ010000204.1 GCA_902478395.1 uncultured Eubacteriales bacterium
GCATTGCGTTATCCATGCAGATTGATAACCCTGCCATGCAGAAAAACGGGCAGGAACTTACGCTGGAAGCTCCTCCGCAGATTCTCAACGACCGCACAATGGTTCCAATCCGCGCCATTGCCGAAGCGTTTGGCCTCGATGTGGATTGGGATGCCGGAAGCCGGACCGTTACCCTCCGGACCGGTGCGTAACACAAAAGCAGGCGTTTTCCGGTATCGTTCCGGCGAACAGCCGGGAAGCTGGTACAGTGAAATTCCGCAAAGCGGTGTTGAAAGGCGCGGGGAATACGTTGCGTATTCCCCGCGCCTTTTCCTTTTCTTGCAGAAGCTTTGTTTTTTGTTTTAATCTCTGGTCAGGCCGCACGGAAGGGTGACAAATTCATCGCTCCAGCTGCTTCCTTCCCGGATGAAATTCTCAGGACCATAAGAGGGGACAACCGCCGGAAGCTCGTGCAGCGGCCCGAATGTGTTCCGGCGCGTCAGAACCAGCTCCACCTCAATTTTATCCGCTGGCTCCACAACCGTTTCATACGGTTTCCATGCGATTATCTTCCCGTTCACCTTGAGGCAGGCCGCGCCATAAAGACTGTTAAACCGGAGCAGCGACCGCTTCTCCACCTTCTGATTGAAAACATAGGTGATTTTTCCGCTATAGAGCGGCAATCCATAGTCTTTCAGGTCGCCGTAGCCGATTTTTGCCGCCATCGGAACGATTTTCCAATCTTCTACCCCAAAATTGCCAAGCAGGTAAATTGCTTCCAAGTCCGTATCCTCACGAAATACGGTTTTCATCGTTACGGTATTTTTCCCCTTTTGGATTGAAACCTTGAATTTATCGAAGCAGGAATCAATCCATTTCCCACAGCTCTTTTCCAAAATTTCGCCGTTGTATGCAACCTCGCAGCGGTCAGCTTGTTCCACGACCAATTCCGCCTCAATATCGATTTCAGAATGGAACTGGTAAGTAAGGGTAATTTCCCCGAATTCGTGCAGCCCTTGTTTCGCGGCAAACCACGGCTGGTACATTCCGCCGCCCCGGCAGACAAGCCCAAACCGTTTACGCAGCTGCCGGTCGACCTTCAGCACGTCGCCGGAGATTTCCTCCCCGTCCACTGTACAGGTAACCCTGTCGACCACCAATACATTTGGCTCGTCCAACCGAACCTCGCTGACCTCTCCCAGTTTCAATTCTTCGAGCTGTTCTTCCGCCGCCGGAGCGTTTTCTGTCTGCGTCAGCACCAGAAGCATTTCCTGCCCCGGCGCGAGAGACACCGACTGCGGTTTCGCGATTGGCGTGACGGTTCCTTCCGGCGCGCTCCAACACTCAAAATAGCCGTCCCGGTCAAAATGCACCGCGCCCTGGGCCGGATGGTCCTTATCGCTGTTGAGCAGCATGATGTGGACATCCCCATTCGGAAGTTCCCGCGCCTGTGCGAACACCGCCGGATGGTCCACAACGACCGGCCGGCTGGACAGCAGCTCTTGCTTTGCGGCGTTGCCAAGCTGGACTTGCGCCGGCTCCGCGTCGATGTACTTCGGCGGTTCGCCCAGCACGACGACCTTGCCGCCCGCCTGCTGGAATTTTTGCAGGATATCGAGCGTGGAACTTCTCATCGTGAGCATTCCGGAGACAACCACCTTTTTATAGGCCGCCTTCCCTACCATTAAGGTGTCATTCTCTATCCGGTACAGGCGGGACAGCATTTCCTCGTCCGCGTAGTCGAAATCAATATTCTCTGAAAGCAGCCAATGGTACAGCTCCTCGAACTGCTTTTCCACCTTGAGCGCCTCTTCAGACGACGCGCCGAGCCAGTGCGCCCATCCGGCATATATCTGGCACCACAGGCTTTCCACCGGGTTGATGACCAGCGTGTCGCACAGCGGAACGCCCTCGGAGAAGAACACACCGATGCGGGCGTAGTAGTCCTCGACGTATTTATATTCCCGATACCACGCGGACTGGAAAAAGATGCTCGCCGGATAATCGCGCTTGGCCTCGCCCGCCATCGTATACCATGACAGATGCGGGCAGCGCAGGTTGATGCCTAGCAGCGCCTGCCAGTCCCCGGCGTTTTTGTAGTTTTCAAAATTCATCTGCCAGCCCGTGCAGCCATACAGCTCCGAGAGCAGCCACTTTTTCCCGCACTGGCGCGCAACGGAGGAAATTTGCTTGGCGATGTTGTAATAATTATTGCCCTGCCCGAGCACGTCCACGCCGGGATAATCCATCCACTCGTAGTTGCGCATCATAGAACCGTTGGGGACGACCTGTGCGCCGAGCGTGTCCTCATGCAGGACGTGCCCGGTGAAGTGCATATGGTTCTTTTCACACCACTCCATGATTGGTTTGATGAAATGATTTAAAAATAGCTGCTGCGTCAGCTCGCAATAGTGCCATTTTACCGGAGAGACCACTTCTCCGTTTACCCGGAGGAACAATTCCGGCAGTTTTTCCGCAAGGTCATAGCCCCACATGTTTTGAAACTCTTCAAACAGCGCGTCGGTATACGGAGCGAAATTCGCCATGTTTTCGCCTTCGTTTTCCGTGTCGCACATGAGGGTGCCGCGGTGCGGTTCATCCGTAAATACGCCGGGAATCGCGCTGCCCAGGCGGCTTCCGCATTTTTCTCTGTATTTTTCATGCGTGCTTTTTATGTAGTCCTCCGTTGCGGAACGCTTCATCGTGTCCAGGTAGGTGTTGCCGTTGTAGTTCGGCCCCGCCTTAAATTCCTTCGTATCGAACCAGATGATGGTTCCTTCGGCGGTTTCGCCGGGGTTCAGTTTTTTCAGGTCAAAAACGTTCACACCGTCCAGCCGGCAGGAATAGGCGCTGACGACGCCCTCCTTCCATTCGAAGCCGTCCACGTGCATGACCAGAAACTGCATCCGGTTCTCTTTTTTCTCTGTGACCATTCCGCCGGCAGAGCCAGACGGCCAGCGGTCCTCGTCGTAAAGCCAGGCTTCTAGGCCGCGCTTTGCGCCTTCGTCTGCGCAGGCGTTGATTAGCTCGAACCACTCCTCCCCGAGGTACTCGGTGACAAGGCCCACGCGGGAATGCATAAAATACCCGCCGAAGCCCATTTGTTCAATCAACTCCACCTGGCGGAGGATTTCCTCCTTCTCCAGCTTGCCGTTCCATGCCCAGAACGGCTTGGCGCGGAATTCGTTTGTCGGATTCTCAAATAACGTTTTCATGAAACTGCTCCTTTTTTCTAAAGACATCATACAAACCAGCTTTCGGCCATAGAAGCAAGCTGATTTTATTTTTTGGATTTTGTTCGCTGAAGCTTATTATATTGCATACAGAAATAAAAAACAATAAAAAAATTAAATATTTCTGGAACTTTTTTCTGTGGGGTGCGTCTATATTCTTGTTCATAAACATTCTTATACATTTCACAAACCTAACTGAAGTATAAGACCCCGGAGTGCGGCATGTGTAACCCCCCTTATACAAGCCGCGCTCCAACCCCTCTTTAAATCGGAGCAAAGCGTGATAAGTTCGCTTAATCACGCTGCGACGATTGCAACCGTCGCAGGGGCTTTGCCCCTCAGGGTTTCAGTGAGGGGATTATAACCCCCACTGAAAGTCTGATATGTCCCCCGCCGCCATAGAGGCGGGGGACATCTGCGACTAGGTTATAACAAGATTTCATTGAAAGCTTTAGCGCAGCTAAAGCTACACCAAAAGCGTTTCAGCCTCGCGAAGCGAGGGATATATACCCGCCACTTGCTCTTTTCAATCGGTACCCGCCACCTAAGAGGCGGGGGACATCCCAGCGAGGTTACAAATAAAAATGAAATGATAGATTTCTCAGCAAGACGCCGTCCCGGTCTATTTGCAGCACACGTTTGCAGCGAATAGCCGGAGCGGCGTTTTGTTTGTCAAAAAAATAACAGGTAAAGGGTGGTTGATTATGAAAAAACTGATTGGAATGGTTCTCGCATTTCTTTTGCTGTGTTCCTGCTGCGTCTTTGCGGACAGCACAGCGAAAACGGACCCCCGGCTGGGGGCTGCGGTTATCCTCAAGACAAACAGCCCCAGGGCGCTGGTGCGCGGAAAACTTTCGGAAATTGACGCCGACAGCAGCGTGGTCCCTTACATAAAGGAAGGAAGGGCACTGGTCCCGCTTCGTTTTATCGCGGAGGCTCTGCAGGCCTCGGTGGACTGGAATGCGGATGAGCGCCTGATAACCGTTTCAAAAGGTTCACAGCAAATTCAATTTACGTTGGGGGAAACCAGCTACCGCAAAGACGGGACTGTGTATGCCTCCCCTGCTGCGCCCCTCATCCGAAACAGCAGGACACTTCTGCCGCTCCGGACCCTCTCCGAGGCATTTGGCTATCAGGTATTTTTCGCCGCCAATATCATCATTGTCAGCGAAGCAGGGGTTACCTTTGATGCCGAGCTGGACGCAGGCCTGCTTGATACGCTGAACGACCGCCTCTATGACGTGCCGACAGCCGGTTCGAATGAAATGCTGGCCGATTTGCTGAACAGTCCGGCAAATTATGCGATCCCCATTCATTCCGGCAGCAGTGCTATAGGCGCCCCGCAACCGGAACAGCCATCCTCTGGGGACGGTGTTTCCAGCGGAAGCGGAACCAGCACCGGAAATGCCGGCAGGCCAGGGGGCGGTTCAGGAGGCGGTTCCGCAAGCGGGGGCAGTTCCATTCCCGTTCCAGATGAACCAAAGCAGTATTCCACGACGAACGTGCAGGTGGAGGGTGTGGACGAAGCCGACATCGTCAAAACCGACGGGGAGCACATCTATATGCTGGGCGGCGGATATCTGACCATCGCAAAAGCCGTTCCCGCGGATAAGATGGAAGTGCTGTCCAGAACCAAGCTCTCCGAGGACGGCGTGCAGTTTCAGGAATTGTATGCCGACGACGGTTTTCTGACCATTATTGGCAGCACAAATTCCGCCTACGATTCCACCGGTTCCGCCGTTCAGGTCAATATCTACGACGTTTCTGAGAAAACGGCCCCGCGGCTGCAACGCACGGTTTCGCTCAGCGGGACTGCCGTTTCCACGCGGAAAATTGGGAACACTTTCTATCTCGTCACAGAGAAGCAGATTCCGCAGCGCTACAATTATACGCCGGAGGAGATGTTAGGCCTGCTTCCGAAATATAGGGACAGCGCAAGCGGGAACAACATTACAACGATGGACGCTGGGGAAATTTCTTATTTCCCAGACAACCAGTGGAACTGCTTTCTAAGCGTCGCCGCGCTCGACATCACCGCGCCGGAAAGCGGTTTATACGCGCAGAGCTTTCTCGCCGCTGCCGACCACATCTATCTGTCGCCAAGCCATTTGTATATAACCGGATATCGGAACACCGAACGGACTGCGGCCAATCTGAACCGTTACGGGGAAGCAAAAATAAACGGAAGCGCAGGCGCGCCCGGATACGTTTCCCGAACAGACATCTATAAGTTTGATTTAAAGGGCGCGGGGCTTTCCTTTGCGGCTAAGGGAACGGTAGACGGGGTTCCGCTCAACCAGTTCTCCATGGATGAGCAGGACGGATATCTCCGCATTGCCACCACGGTTTCAGAATCGGGCAGACACGACAACAGCCTGTATACTGTCTCTTATACACATCTCCGAGCCCACGAGACCGTA
>CABSKZ010000205.1 GCA_902478395.1 uncultured Eubacteriales bacterium
GTCGTCGAGCAGCTCATTTGCCAGCGACAAAATATGTTCCTCATCCACACCTGCAATTTTAACAGTTCCCGCCGTCACCGCCTCGGGCCTTTCGGTCTCGTTCCGCAGCACCAGCACAGGTTTGCCGAGCGACGGTGCTTCCTCCTGCAGGCCGCCGGAGTCCGTCATGACCATGTAACACTTGTTCATTAAATTATGAAGTTCTTCCACATCTACCGGATCAATGAGATGAATCCGCTCATGCCCGCCAAGAATTTCAAATACAGTTTCCCGTACCGCGGGGTTCAGATGGACCGGATACACCACTTCCACGTCTTCGTGCGCGTTCACAGCGCGGAGGATGGCGTTACAAATGTTTGCCAGCGGCTTCCCAAGATTTTCCCGGCGGTGCGCTGTGACTAAAATCACCCGCTTATCTTTATAATCAAGCGTCCGCAAGGTCTCGTTCTGAAATAGGTAATTCTCTTCTACCGTCGCACGAATCGCATCTATTACAGTATTTCCTGTTATATAAATCTCATTCCCATCAACGCTTTCTTTGAGCAGATTATTTTTATTATTTTGTGTCGGGGCAAAGAAAATGTCCGTAAGCACAGTGGTAAGCTTCCGGTTCATTTCCTCCGGAAACGGGGAATATTTGTCATAGGTTCGCAGTCCGGCCTCCACATGACCGACCTTCGTCTGGCAGTAAAACGCGGCGAGCGCCCCGGCAAAGGTGGTCGAGGTATCACCGTGGACAAGCACAATATCTGGCTTCACTTCTTTAATGACTTCCTCAAGCCCCGTCAGCGCCTTCGAGGTAATACCGGACAAGGTTTGCTTCTGCTGCATAATATCCAAATCATAGTCCGGTTTGATGTCAAAACGCGCCAGCACCTGGTCGAGCATTTGGCGGTGCTGCGCCGTGACACATACAATGGATTCAATCTCGTCAGCCCGGCTTTCCAATTCTTTTACAAGCGGCGCCATTTTAATGGCTTCCGGCCTGGTTCCAAATACAGTCATTACTTTAATTTTATTCATTCGTTTCACTCCGTTATGTAATTATGTTCTGATATATGACAAAAGAAGATATGGGTCACATATCTTCTTTCTCTTTTTTATCTGATTTCTCCGGCGTTTCATCGCCGGCTTCATTTTTTTTCGTCTCGTGATTTTGGCCGTCCTCCGCACCGTCTGGCCGGTTAATCAACGTAAATGCAAACAGGGCAAACAGAACCACCGACACAATCAGAATCAGTGCGCGCGAAAAATCGCTGAACAACATGACAATGCCGCTGATCGCAAGCATTGCGCTCAGGCCGTACAGAATGATTACCGCGGTTCTGTGCGAAAAGCCCATATCTATCAGCCTGTGATGCAAATGTCCCCTGTCAGGAGCCATGATCGGCTGACGCTTAATAATTCTGCGGATAATGGCAAACAGCGTGTCAAAAATCGGCAGGCCTAGCACCAGAAGCGGCACGGTAAAGGCCACATAGGTCTTGAACGGCCCCTGTATAGAAATGCAGGCCAGAACAAACCCCAGGAAGGTTGCTCCCGTGTCGCCCATAAAAATCTTCGCCGGATTGAAGTTGTACGGCAAAAAGCCAAAGCAGGCCCCCGCGAGCGCCGCCGCCATAACAAGCAGTGTGAAACTCGTATCGTGCTGAATCAGCAAAATAGACAGCAGCGCAACCGCAGCGATGGAAGAAACACCCGCCGCAAGTCCATCCAGCCCATCAATCAGATTCACGGCGTTTGTCACGCCGACAATCCAAAGAACGCTCACACCGATGGAAAACCATTCCGGCAGCCGGACCAGTTGGTCCGTTATCGGATTCGTCACCGCGTAAATACGGACACCGAGTAATACAGGAATGAGCGCCGCGGCAATCTGAATGAAAAACTTCAAGATTGCCTTTCTCGGCTTGTAGTCATCAACCATTCCCAAAGTAACGATGATGACGCAGCCCGTCAAAATTCCGATCAGTCTTAAATTGCTTTCCAGCAAGCTGTAATCGGCAAAACACAGCACACTGACCAGAAATCCATAAAAAATTGCGAGCCCGCCCCATAGGGCGATTGAGTCCTTGTGCATCCGCCTGTTGTCCTTTGGCACATCAATCGCACCAACCTTAATCGCCAGCCTTTTGACCAGCGGCGTGGCGGCAAAGGAGATGATAAGCGCGACAATGAAGGCAAATGTAATGAACAGCCCGTTATTTTCTCCCATAAGAGGAACCACTCCAAACTTATAACATTGCAAAAATTATATACCACAATGTCCCATTTGTCAATGCTAAAGCGGACGTCATTCAACAAAAATTAATATTTATCGGGTTAGTCAAACATCGTTGTTCCAGGGGAGTCATCATTTTTAAAGTAGACTGACAGCTGACTGTTATTATCGACGGTAGCAAGCAATATGTCCTGAATTTTATCGCACTTTTGCTCTTTCAATTTTTTATGCAGCCAGTCGCCGTTCTTCCCGGCAGCCTTTAGGTTTCGTCCCATTACCTTCCCGTCTATTACGACATTTGCTACCATTCCCTCAGGGCTTGGCTGTATCTGCATGTCCTCACAAACCACGCCTCTTTTTTCATCTTTTGGCATAAAGCTAATCTCTCCGTTCGTTTCCATCACGGCAAACTTCACATCACTAATATTGAAATACCCGGCGATACGGCATTCTGACAACAGCTCATTGACGTCCAGCTTGGTGCGTTTCAGATTTTTTTCAATCAGTCTTCCATTGTTAATCAGCAGCTTTGGCGTACCAACGAAAAAGCGCCTCATCCAAATGCTCTTGTTTGTGGTATAAGAAATCAACAGCGCGAGCAGTGTGTAAACTACCATCGCAACCGCCGCATAATGGTAAGGAAGATCGCGGTTAATTGTCATTTCAGCAGCGATGGAGCCAATGGAAATGCCAATCGCATAATCAAAAAATGACAGCTGTGAAATTTGCTTGGCACCAAGCAGCTTTGTCAAAATAAACAGCACCACAACAGACATCAGCGCCCGCAGGACGATGTCTCCACTCTCAATCAAAATATCCAATTGTTTCACTCCCATTATTTGTTATTATTATGTTCCATAAAAACTTGTGGAACAAAGTTTCACCGTTACGCGGTACGTAAAAACTTGCTTCATGCGTGCCAGCTGATGCTGTACCGTCCGATGAAACAAGCAGCGCCAGCTGATTTTTATTTGTATTACCAATGCCAATGTTCTAAAACACAGCTTTTTACCGATAAATCATCGTCAAAGCGTAGGATTTATCCGTTTAAAATAAGCAAGTTTCACCTGTTTCAATAAAAGGAAGACTTTGCTTTATTTCCTATTATTTACGAATTGGGTAGAAAAAACACGCGAAATGTTATATAATTTAAGAAAACGATCAAATGGAGAATGATGACGTGCCAGAAAAAAACAAAAATTACGAAATTACTATCACCGGATTCGGAAGCAACGGCGAAGGAATCGGCCGTATCGACAATATGGCGGTGTTTGTCCCGGGAGGCTGCGAAGGCGATATTTTGGAAATTAAGCTGATTAAAATAAAATCCAGCTATGCGGTAGGAAAAATTCTTCGCATCCTGAAACCGTCGGAATTTCGGCAGGAAAGCTTCTGCCCTGCCTCATCACGGTGCGGCGGATGCCAGCTGGCCCATGTCGCTTATGATAAACAACTCGCGGTAAAAAAGCAGCTGGTGACGGACTGTCTGGAACGGATTGGCGGCCTGAGCTTGAATCACGCAGAAGTATTCGACACGCTCGGAATGGAGTCGCCTTACCGTTACCGGAATAAAATGGTGTTTCCAATCGGCAGGGACAACGGCGGAAAACCAGTTGGGGGGTTCTATGCGCAGCACAGTCATACGGTAGTCCCATTAGAGGACTGTATGCTCGGCAGCAGTGCGGCCTCTATGATTCTGCATACCGTACTGGATTTCACGAACGAATACCGTATTTCTGTTTATGACGAAGCGGCGCATAAGGGCTTGGTCCGCCGCGTATTCGTCCGTTTCGGGTATACTTCCCGCGAGGCGATGGCGGTCATTTCCATTAACGGAAGTAAATTGCCGCATGCTGAACAGCTTGTCAGCAGGCTTTTGGAGCTTTCTCTGCCGGATTACCGTCTGAACAGCATCCTGCTGAACTGCAATACTGAACGGAATAATCTGGTATTGTCCGGCAAAAACGTTGTTTTATATGGAACGGAAACAATCAGGAACACGCTCTGCGGCATGGAATATATGATTTCTCCGAACAGTTTTTTCCAGGTGAATCCCTTGCAGATGGAACGGCTGTATTCCAAGGCACTGGAATTTGCGGAGATTTCCGGAACTGAAACCGTTGTAGACCTGTATTCCGGCATTGGAACTATCTCTCTTGCCGCGAGCCGTATAGCAAAAAATGTTATCGGCGTGGAAATCGTGCCGCAGGCCGTCGCGGACGCCAGGGAAAATGCCAGCTTGAACCGGGTAACCAACGTCACGTTTTACGAGGGAAGCGCGGAGGATATCAGCGTTAAGCTGGCAAAAGACCACCTTGTACCCGACGTGGTCATTCTTGACCCACCGAGAAAAGGCAGCGACGAAACAACACTCGGCGCGATTCTCTCCATGTCTCCGAAAAAAATTGTTTATATCTCTTGTAATCCCTCTACACTTGCGCGGGATTTAAAAATATTGACAAACGGCGGCTACTCTCTAAAAAAGATACAGCCTGTGGATATGTTTCCGCATACGAGTCATGTGGAGGTTGTGTGTTTGCTTTCCAAACTTAATTCAAATAAGTTGAAGTATATCAATGTGGAATTAGAGATGGATGAACTTGATTTGACGGCGGCGGAGAGTAAAGC
Source organism: uncultured Eubacteriales bacterium (assembly GCA_902478395.1). Lineage (GTDB taxonomy): Bacteria > Bacillota > Clostridia > UBA1381 > UBA9506 > CABSKZ01. Next base: position 4,850 of record CABSKZ010000205.1, read on the forward strand.
AACCTATGAGGAAATCAAGGATTATGTGTTGAAGCATACGGGATTGAAAGTCAGCAACTTGTATATTGCACAGGTAAAGCAGAAATGCGGTATTGTTGAGAGGGTAAATTATAACCTGCCGAAATCGGAAAATTCCAGACAGCCGAAATGCCCGCCAGAGAAGGAAGCGGCTATATGGGAGGCACTGAAATATTTTAGGATGGTATAGGGGGCTTTATAAAGTAGTAGACTGCTACAATAGATTTGATGGGAAGATATTCTAGAACATTTTTCTATGATTTGTGAGAGGGATGAATTATGCCATTTGAAAAAGGTGGAAGAGCAGATAAACAAGGGAATAGGTATGAGATAAATTGTATAATCTATGAGATTCTTAAGGTTTTAAATGAGATAAACTATAGTGTTATTGTTGAAGCACTTGGTACAGATGAAATCGGTACAGATATATTAGTAACAACTTTTGATGGACAGAAAGAACACCAGCAATGTAAAGCACGTAATGCAAGTAAAGAGTGCTGGGATGTTTCAGATTTAAAGGCAAAAAACATATTTTCTACATGGAAAATTCAGTTGAATAGGGAGCACAACAGAAAAATGGCGTTGGTCAGTCCAATGGCATGCTCTTTCTTATTTGATTTACACGATCGTGCATGTAATACTAGCGGTAGAGCAGAAGATTTTTATTCCATACAAATCATGAAAAGCAGTAAGGAATTTCAAAAATTTTATAAAAGTTTTTGTATT
>CABSKZ010000206.1 GCA_902478395.1 uncultured Eubacteriales bacterium
GCAGAATATTGATGGTGCAGCCCACCACCAATATAAACAGCGTCACCTTGTAGCCGTTCAATATGGAGGGGTTTGCCAATGCCCGTTCGTATGCCGACAGGTTAAAGCCCTTGGGCCACAGCAACAGGCCCGTATGGGCCAGCAGCTGTTCGCCGTTTGAAAACGAGGCCATTACAACGTGTATCATCGGATACAGTGTGATTACCATCAAAAAAAACATGAACAGAATATTGAATACATTAAAACATTTCTGCGGTTTCGTTTCTTTTATTTTCACTCTACTCTCCTCCTTCGGGAATTACCACAGGCTCGTTTCATTAACCTTGCGGCTTATGGTGTTCGCTGCAACAACAAGCAGCATATTAATTACCGAATTGAACAGGCCAACAGCTGTTGAAAATCCGTAGTTGGATTCAAGCAGGCCTTTTCTGTACACAAAGGAGGAAATGACGTCCGCCTTTTCCATGGTAAGCGAATTGTACAGCAGAATAATTTTTTCATACCCCACGCTCATCACGCTTCCCATACGGAGGACAAGCAGTGTGATAATCGTCGGCAGGATACAGGGAATATCGACGGTCCAAACCTGCCGCCACCGGCTTGCGCCGTCGATACGCGCGGCCTCGTGCAGCGAGGGATCGATTCCAGCCAGTGCCGCGAGGTAAATAATAGACCCCCAGCCAACCCCCTGCCAAATGTCTGACGCGACGTAAATGGTTGTAAAATAATCCGGCACACGCAGCAGATTCTGATTTTCCAGCCCGAACATCATGCAAATCTGTGTAATGATTCCATCCACATCCAAAAAATCAGCCAGCATTCCGCAGACGACAACAAGCGAAATAAAATGCGGCAAATAGGTAACCGTCTGCACAATTCTTGAATATGTTCTGCTTTTGAGTTCGTTGATTAGTAATGCAAGGATAATGGGAGCCGTAAAACCAAACAGAATGTTGAGGATGCTGATTCTCAGGGTATTCCGTAGAATTCGTCCGAAATAGATACTCTGAAAAAAGCTGATGAAGTGGTCGAATCCACACCAGGGGCTTCCCAGAATTCCTTTCCCTGGAGAGTAGTTTTTAAACGCGATGATTGCACCGTACATCGGCAGGTAGTGAAAGATGATGTAAAACGCTACGACTGGCAGCACCAGCAGATATAAACTGTAGTTTTTCTGCAGATCGCGCACAAATCGGACTTTAAAACTGCTCTGTACAAGAATCGGCTGTCCTGTATTTACCGAATTTTTCATAAGATTTCGCCCCTTATTGTATGATAACTGCAAATTGTGTTTGAATCAGCGTTTAGTATACCGCTCGTAGGCAGCCTGGTTGATTTCAATTGCGCGCTCAATGCCCATTGTTTTCAGTGTTGCGAAGTATTCCGGCAGCTTGTCGAGGCTCTCTGTTCCCGTAATGAATTTGTAGAGCTGCTCTTCCCGGTAGGTGTCAATGTCTGCCATAATCGTGGAGTATTCATTGTTTTCTTCCGTTGTCAGCGTCACTGCCGGAAGCACGTAATCCGTCTGGTTGTTCTGCATCCAGGTTTCTATCCCCTGCTTCTGTACGTCGAGTTTCGCATACTGCTTCATGTAGTCTTCCGCCTGCATAAATGGTCCGAAATAGCTTGCGCGGGCATATTTTGCGATCATGTAGCTCATTGGCTGCCCACTGTTCACATCGGTATTGGTAATGATATCCGTATAGGTCGGAACGCCGTTGACCATTTCATACGACTCGCCTTCCGTTCCGAAATTGTAAAGCAGGAAGCCCTTTTCGGAATAACCGAAGTCCAAGAGCCTTGCTGCCAGTTCCACATCTTTGCACTGTGTCGTAATTGCTGCGCCCGTACCCGTCGCGCTGAAATTTTTCTGACCGAATTTTGGTGTCTCGCCCTTCGTCATAACCGGGAATTTTGCGGGAACAAACTCCGCATTTGCATCGCTCTTTTGAATCGAAGGAATCCAAGCGCCGAAATTTCCGCCGCACGAGCCAAACGCTGCTCCCCATGTTCCGCTCGCGCCCAACGCCATCTTCCGGTTGTTGGTGTCGTCAACAAAATTCGGGTCTAAAATGCCATCCTGGTACCATTTGGCCATCAGCCGGACAAAATTGGTCATTGCCTCTTCGTCCGCAGGGCCAAATCTTACCTTTCCGTCCTCTATATAGAATCCGCCCGGCACACCATATGCACCCAGAAATGCGGAATATGAACTCAACCCGCTATTGCTCAAAGACACCATAAGCGGGACCTCCACCCCCATATCTTTAAACGCGTAAAGCGCCGTTTCCCATTCACTGATGGTTTCCGGGACAGACAGCCCTGCCTTGTCGAGCAAATCCTTGCGGAACATAGGCCCGGCAAAGGTATTGAGGTAATCGCTTTCCCGCAACATCGGAAAGCAGAAGTAATTTCCCTCGTCCGTAGAAATGGTTTTCGCAATTTCCTCTTTTTCGGTTAAATACTTCGAAAAATTTGGTGCAACCTTATCAAATACATTGTTCAGAGGCAGGATAATGTCATTGTCAATCGCCGCCTGAGGGCCGCCTGTAAATTTGTCCCAACCCCACTCGATAATATCCGGAAATTCTCTTGAAGCAATGAGAAGATTAAACTTTTCCGCAATCTGCGTAACCGGCGGATGAATGAACTCAACGTTGATACCAGTCTGTTTGATAAGCTCTTCTCCGAATCTTGTCTCATTTAAGCTGTTATAATTTGCCGCAACGCTTTCATGCATTTGTACCCAATATGTAACGGTTTTGTCTGTTTTCACAGGATATGTCCCATCTGTCGTAACCTCAAAATCGACGCTGGCTACCTGTTTGTTTTTGCCGCTGCAGCCGCTGATGGATGTTGCGGCAAAGAAAACGGCCATACATAATGCTAGTTTTTTCATAATGATGCTCCTCCTGATTTTATTTAAATTAGTTTTTAAGACTTCTGTACTTGCTTGGCGTGACACCGATAAATTTTTTAAATACCCGGATAAAGGTGTTCGCATTGAGGTAACCAATTTCCTCAGAAATTTCATTTACACTCGCATCCGTTGTCAGCAAGAGCTCTATTGATTTATTGACGCGCGTCTTGTTGATGTATTCCAGCATGCCGATTCCCATCTGCTCCTTGAACATATTAGACATATAGGTCGGATGAAAGTGGAACTGTCCCGCGATTTTAGCAACGCTCAGACTGTTGTCCGCATACTCTTTTTCGATAAATCTAGCCGTTTTTTTTGCTAGTTCTGAACAGTTCAAATTATTTTCATATTCCCGGCAGATGGATTCTGCCGCTTCTGCAATTGTTTTTTTCATTGCTTCCAGGTCCTTCGCATTCATAATTGCATCAAGAAAAGCATTCTCATCAAATGCGCTGATGGTATTTTCCTCACCACAAAACCGGACTAACGTTGCGGAGATATCGTAAGCTGTACATTGAATCCGCTTGATATCCCTGAGTTTCTGTTTCTCTTCCAGATCCAGCACATCGTTAATCAAATCTGCAGCGCCTGCGCTGTTCCCGGCCTTCAACATGCTGATGAGCCAGTTTTCTCGCTCTAGTGTATAGCTGTAGCTCATATCTTTTTGAATATCCACATCATCTGGGGTAATAATCAGTTCCTCCCCCAGAACATATTTATATTCCGCTATTTCCAGCGCTTTTTTATGCGCCGATTGTATCTCGTCCAACCCCATGCAGATGTTGCTGATAGAAATGGTCGTTTTAATCTGCATTTGTTGTGTTAAAAAGGTTTGGATGTGTTCACAATTTTCGATCAGCGTTTCCCGGGCAGATGCAAGGTTCGCCTCGGAAAACGATACCAAAAGCGTCGCAATTTCTTCGAGGTCCGCAAAGTAAGCCAGATTGCCCCCGCTGGAGATGACCTCTTCCGACACATTTTTGACGGCGAACCGGACCAGCCCGGCCTCTTCCGGCATATCCGCACTGCTGTCAGATTTCAAAAAATCATGATAGTCCTCCAGAATGATGACAACCACCGCAAAATAATCGCTCAGGAACGTCAGCCGTTCATCTTCCACCATTCCCTCCTGAATATTTTCAAATAATCTAACCTGTCCGTTCAGCAGCCTGCTCACATTCAGGGCAGTGAGCTGGTTCTTCTGTTTAAACAGCAGCTTTTCCTTGTCCTGATTCTCTTTTTCCATTTTATCAATCAGGCTGTCAATTAACGCTACCTCATTGGTGGAGGATGTTTCGTCCCGGTACTTTCTAAGCCTGGAGACAATTTTATCAATCACCGTATAGTTCTTAACAGAGGTTTTCCACAACAGCCAGATACAGAGTAAGCTGCTGATGAGGATAATCCCCATATATAAATATGGAAGCATTGAGTCCGTAAACGCGTCATACAGGGCTACTGCGACAACAAACTTAAATCCCAGTTTATCGGATTTCTCATGATTAACAATGAACCGCTGTCCGCCAATTTTCAGGATTTCATCTGTCTTACTGTTCACTAGCACCGGCAGCATATCCGCCTGGACATTTCCTGAGCCATAGACCAGTTCCTCTTTATCGTCGTAAATAATAAAATATGTGTTACCCATACTACTGTTGTAGTGGAGCGCTTCCGCGCTCTGCACCGCAACAACGGCATAATTTGTGCCGCTTTCTCTCCGCACAATAGTTGTATGCAAAAAGCTTTGGTAGCTGCTGTTTCCATCCTGAAAGGACAGGGAATACAGGTTATATTCAACATCCAAGCTTTTGTCTATGACCGTTTTCCACTCCGAAAAACTCAACCCGCTGCTGTAGTGTTTTTTCCAATAGTCCAGTGGTATATAATACCCGTCTTCCGTAACAACCACATCGGCATTCCTTAAATAAATAAAAATTGTGTCTTCTGTGCCCATCTGGATTTTATAATCATAAATTGCTTTTGACAATTCCGCGGCTGCTTGTTTTTCCTCCGGGCTTTTTAGATTCTTTAATACCGTAGCTGTTTTTACTGCGTCATTATTCTTAAAATAATTTGCCACCATTTCATTAATGGCTGCTGTCGTGTCAACCTGCTGCACCAAATTTTCAATTTGCAGCTGGCCCTCAAAAAGCCTCTCTTTGTTGATAGAGAGCTGCATGTTGAACCACAGTGCGATACACAACAGAATCGGAACGCATAAAATCAGCAAATACGATATAAACCACCGGTATTTTGTATTTACACTTTTCGGCTTACGCATCCACCTGTTTCCTCCTGTCTTTCCATATCCATTCCGTCCTCATTGATTAATATACCGGTCATATGCGGCCTGTTGTATTTTAATCGCTTTTTCAATGCCCAACTCTTTCAGGTTGGAATAAAACGCATCCATATCGTTTGCATCAAGCTGACCATTAATATACTTAATTGCCAATTCCCGCTGTGCCACGATAATATCGTTCATAATTTTTGGGTATTCATCTGTTTCCTCTTTGGTCATAATCATGGTTGGCATCACATGTTTATAAGCGTCGGTGTCGCTCCAGACCTCCAGCGCATCTTTTTGTGCCTGAAACTGGTAATACCTGTCTCTTATACACATCTCCGAGCCCACGAGACCG
>CABSKZ010000207.1 GCA_902478395.1 uncultured Eubacteriales bacterium
CTACAAGGCGCTGCTAGACCATGCTGCGACTTACGTGACGGAACGGACCAGCACAAACTTTAACACAACCGATGCCTCTGCGACAGAGTTGCTGGCGTTTGCACGATATTTCCAAGTTGCAGAGGATTCTGGATTTTATGTTGTTATAAATTTAGACAAGCAAAAATTAATTCAACAAATGTCTGAAATCTGTACGGTATACCCCGGCACTACCCTGTTTATACTGGATGAACACGATGTTTTGGCAACAAACAGTACGAATATTGGAGAGGTTTTCAATGAAACAATCAGACAACAGTTAACGGAGAAAAACTTTTTTCAGTCAGATGGCTACATATATTCAATCTCGTCGTTCAAAAAAATCGGCATAAGCTGTTTGGCGGTTACTATCATCGACGAAATTACTGGTTCAATCCAAACTTTAAACTTAAAATTGTTCCTGCTGATTCCGATATTGCTGCTTCTGGCGTTATCGCTTTCGGTTGCCATTGCGCTTCGGATTTACAAGCCGATCGGCAATCTGGTACAGTTTGTCGATCCCGTTCTCGTTCCAAACATTCCCGCAGACGAAATTGAGTTTATCAAAAAACAGTTCCAAACTATAACGGAAAAAAATGCGGATACAGCCAGCAAATTGCAGCAGGCAAGACCACTTATAGTGAAAAACTTTATCAGTTCGCTGATGCATGGCGCAGTGCCGATGGAAAAATTGCAGGAAAGCCTGGCATTTTACAATATTTCCTTTCCATATCGCTATCTGGCTGTAATGCTGATCGAAATTGACGAAGAATCAATACGTGACGCAGTATCTATGGTGAAACTCAGCGGTTTGGTTACCTTATGCGTTAACGAAATTTTAGATAAGGTACCGAGTCTCTCCCACCATTTTATGGAATTGGACAACAACAAAATCTGCGTGTTATTAAACTTTAATCTCTCACAGAAAATCACCGAAAAGCCTTATTACCACCTATGCGATGACATTAAAAATGAAATATTTGAGCAGTACGGCGTTGTGACAACGATCTCGTGCGGAGAACGGATTACAAATCCAGCAGAGATCCCGCAAGCATATAAAACCGCAACATTTGCCCTGGAGAAAAAACACATTTATGGGAAGGGGGAAATTATCTTCTACAACGATCTGATTGCACTGGGCGAAGGCGATCAGCACACTTACTTCCCGTCAAAACCCGAGAATAAACTCATCGCGTCCATCAGGCAAAACAACTATCAAGGCGCAGTAGAGGCGATCAGCACAATCTACGCAGAGATACAGACCCGCCCTTATTTGAATCAGTGCCATATCCAGTTTATCGCGTTGCGTGTGGTATTTGATATTGTAAAATCACTGAATCTTGACGTAAGTGCACAATTCCATGAAGAATTTCAGAATTATATGACGATGGTGCTCTCCGATCATGTTCTTTTGGATGAATGCTTAACAAGTCTGCGCCGATTTTGCGATCAAATCATCACGACCCGCTTGGAAAAAACGAATAGGCACAATATCACACTTGTCAATCAGATCGTCGATTATATCAACACGCACTTCACGGCGGAAATTACCGTAGAGAACGTTTCTGATAACCTCGGCGTCAGTTCCGCGCACCTCACACGGATCTTCCGCCAGCAAAAGGGTATGACGATTCAGAATTATATTTTAAGTAAAAAAATGGACATCGCAAAACAATTGATCATAACTACCAAACTGACCATAGAGGAAATCGCTGTACAGCTTGGCTATACAACGGTAGGTGGTTTCAACCGCGCGTTTAAATTGCATACTGGAAAAAGTCCCAGCCAGTACAGAAGTGAGCTGTCTTAATCTTTACGGGTTGTCGTCCGCGGCGAACACACGCCCGCCGCGGACAAACCACATGTTCAATGAATGAACCGCGCATTCTTGATTCGTAATGTAATGATTTCATATGGAACAATATGTAAACCTTCCATACAAATCTCCTCCAATGGCTCCTCCGCCATATTGGCACGAAAAACGCCATCATTTACAAAACTGGTTTGAACAGATATTTTCTGTTCCTCCTCTGCAAGCGAATAAAGCCGCAGCACGACATCTTGCTCTGCGTCTTCTGCCAGCTTGAATGCCGAAAGCAATATATGCTTTCCGGTAATCGTAATGGGACTGATCCTTCCTGGACAATGCAGATTTGCTAACCGCGCGGGTTCAAACCGCCGCCAGCCGTCCCGGTGCGCATATACGTGCCGCCAAACCGAGCGGTGCATATCTGTAGGGATGACTTCTTCACCGCGCACCTCTCCCAAATAATTACTTGCATAAGGATGAACAATCCATTCTGGTGCGCAAGCGCCGAATACCTCGGCAACAGACGGATAATCGAGCTGCGCGGCCCGAGCCGGAATCTCACCGTCTAAATAGCTACCGCTATAAAACAATAGGGCACAATCAAAGCAAAGCTCCTTGTGCAGTTGCGCGTCTGGAGTTGCCCACGTTCCGCTTTCAAAGGTAAACGGCACACTCCGAAGAAGCGTGATCTCCATATTACCATCGCTGACTGAGAACTCATGCAGTCCCGCACCCCAAAATGCCATGCCGTCAGTAGCGCACCAGCCATGCATTGGCAGTTGATTTTGACCTTCATCCCAACTGTAGCGCGCCATATCCTCCTTCGCTACCACAAAAGCCCGCCGGCAGAATGCACGGTCACAGCGGTCATATGCGTTATGTAGTGCCAGCCGTACTCTGTGGTCGTTCGCTCGATTGGTAAACAGCAGTCGGATTTGAAGCGTTTCGCTGTCATCGTCTAACGTGAATGTAAACTGTACGGTGCAATTGACCTTTTCCTCCCGCCGAATGTTTCGGCTTTCGTTCAATCCCGCGGGAACCGCCCATTCATAAGATACCTCCGCACAACCACGCAGAGGACCACGCTGCGTAATCCGACACACCGCGACACAATGTTCCGTATCCTGAACCTGATGTCTCTCCTGCAGCTGGTAATGCTCATATCCGCCGCCAAGTTCCTCCTCGTCTGTCAATTTCAAAAGCTGTGTGTACCTCCGACCGCTCTTTTTGTGCAGCACATCGATGGTACCGTTGGGATTGAAGGTAACTGCCAGCCGTTGATTTTCCATGAAATGTTCACCGCAGCGTACGCCGCCTTGCACCGCCACCGCGCCTTCACATATGCGCAGCCGCTCAATCGAACAAGGCTCCGCGTGGGGTAAAGCAGCCACCGCACGGTACTCGTTATAATACCGCTTAAAATGGCTCTTATCTTGATACTGCCCGTTGTACCTCACAAGATCCTGACGGAATAACCTCGTCTGCTTGATAACCTGCACCGGATAATGCCGTCCTGCGCTATCCTCTAAATGGAACTCTGCCTCCCCGTCGAACTCGACCGCAAACTCCGTCAGGCCATCGTCTCCTGCAAGTCCGGCATATCTTATCAGTTCAGGGCGCTTTTCTGTTAACGCATCGTACGCGGCGGCCTTTAAAATGTCCCCTGTAATCATTTCAGCAAGTTCCTCCGCGTGGGCAAACCGCCGCTCCACATCGGCATGCACACGATCTTGGCTGCATCCACAAATCGAGTCATGCGCGTGGTTTTGCAGAATCCATCGCCAACAGAGCTCCAATTCTCGCTTGCTGTTTTTCCCGCCCATCAAAACCGACAGCGTGTTGAGCGGTTCCGCCATTGATTGCACTTCATGCGTTACACGGTAATTATCGATTTTATTGTCAATTCTACTGGACCATGTGCCGTGCAGCAATCCACTATTTAAGTGACTGCTTAATAATGTGCCGCTCCGCTGCGGTAAATCGTAGGTCTCTTTATCAAATTCTCTGATATAATCCTCTAATGTGCCGTGAATTATCTCATATTCGGGCAAACACTGCCGTGCAGTTTCTAAAATCAACGGCAAATCCCGCTGAACCCACACATGGTCAGTGCCGTTGCACCCTAACGATAGTTCCGCGTTCACCGACCTCTCCGCATACATATCAGCAATTGTTTTCAGCTCGCAAATCAAGCCCTCTAAGTTTTCAATCCCCTCGAGCATTCGGGCATTTCCGTAATTTCCCGGAAGAATATGGGCGGTAACGCGGCTTTTGCCGTCCGGGGCGTTCCAAATGAATTCCAGTCTTCCATCTATGCTGTCAATCGGCGTCCCCCGCGTAAAAATATAATTATCAATGCCGAAGCCATTTAAAATCGCGGGCATTTGTTCAATATGGCCGAAGCTATCCGGCACATACCCCGTATTAGGCTGTTTTATTCCGTATTTTTTGCACTCACATGCTCCGTATAATAGATTACGGATCAATGCCTCCCCATCAGCTAGCCAAAGATCCGGCATTGTATACCATGGACCGATGATCAGTTTTCCAGTTTGAATCAAACGTTCCACCGCTTTTATTCGGTGCGGGCGAAGTTCCAGATAATCGTCAATTACTACTGTCTGTCCGTCCGCCACAAAAGCATGAAAATCCGCATCGTTCTCCAACGTATCCACAATTTCATCAAAAACATCCCCAAGCTGATACTGGAATTGCTTCTGCGACAAATACCACTCCCTATCCCAATGCGTATGACTATAAAGGATTATTTTTTTCATAGTTGATTCCTCCTTTTCTAGTTTTATTATAAAAAGAGGCGGATACTATAGCAAGACGCAAAATCCGATTCAAGAACTTAATTGCAAAATGTTATCCGCCAAACCGCAGTGAACAAGTCTCAGACTGTATGTTAATCAACGAATGCATGCGGTTTGCTGCTGCAATCTAGCTCCATCTAAAAATTCAACATTGGCTATAAGCCTTGACTATCAAAAAAGCGTCTCTTAATACAAAATACAGTCTGGAATTTTTGCATATTTGCGTAAACGTAAACTTTCATATCTCCGTTTTCTGTAAAACAAGTTCGAAGCCTTGTATTGCGAAACGTGTATAATCAATAATCCGTTCGCTACAGCAAAACACATGTTATATATACGGCTTTATTTTAAAGTAGATATATCTTCCTGAGAACTTTGAAAAAACACAAAAAAGACAGACAAAATTGTACTTGAAAAAATCATGAGTGAGGCAATGAAAAATACATAACACTTGCTGAGATGTAGATAAAAACAAACACCGCTTACAATATTAGAAAACCAAATTTAACAGGCTTCGCAGATATCTTGATATATAGGAGAAGGTAAAATGTACCAAGTATTTAATTAGCACAAAAAAGATTATGATTAAATTAAGAAAAACAATAAAAGATAGTGCAGAAAACGGGACAGGTTGACAGAATAGATAAAAATGTCATTTTGTAGCTCTATAAAAAATTTTTCCCACGTTACGATTCAGCACTACAGGCCTGGTGATAGAAAAAATATCGTTAACCGGATTCCGATATGGATTAAGTCCGACCATCGGGAACTAAACAAATGAATAACCCCTCGAAACGATAATGATTCGAGGGGTTGAATAATGAACTTGATTATCTCTTTGAGAACTGTGGTGCACGGCGAGCTGCTTTGAGACCGTATTTCTTTCTTTCTTTCATTCTTGAATCTCTTGTTAAG
>CABSKZ010000208.1 GCA_902478395.1 uncultured Eubacteriales bacterium
CGCCCCAGAAGTACCCGACGAACACACAGGTAAATATTGCGGTCAGCGGCATCAACACACTGTTTGCGATGAAATCAATCAGGTCAAAAAGATTCATTCCAAACAGCCGAACCTGCTCCCAAATGCCAAAGCCAAGCGAACAGGGAATGCCGAGAATAAATGCGAGAAGGCATACGCAGGCAGTTGCTTTTATCCGTCCGAATTGGAACTTGTCAATCAGGAAAGCGATAAAGACCTCCATCAGTGAGACCATGGAGGTTATCGCGGCAAACAGGACGAGAAAGAAAAACAGGGCCGCGAAGATATCCCCAAACTTCATAGAATGGAATACGCGCGGAAGCGTTACAAACAGCAGACTTGGCCCTGCGTTCATGGTTTCAGGCGTGTCTCCTGCGGTGGCAAATACGGCGGGCAGAATCATCATGCCGCCTAAAAAAGCGATGACGGTATCAAACACTTCGGCCAGCTTGATGCCCTTAACAATGTCTTCCTTCTTGCTGAGATAGGAACCATAGGTAACCATAACCCCCATTGCCAGCGACAGGGAATAAAACATCTGGCCCAGCGCGGCAAGCACTGTGTGGAAGGAAAAGTGTTTAAAATCCGGTATCAGAAAATATTTCACACCTTCCATCCCGCCTGGAAGCATAATGCTTTTCACGGCGATAACAATGGAGAGAAGAATGAGGGCGGGCATTAATATTTTGTTCGTTTTTTCAATTCCCTTCTGTACACCCAGAATTAATATCGAGAAAGATATCAACAGGAATACAGCATGGTAAATCAACGGCGCGGCAGGGCTTGCAATGTATTGGTCAAAGTAACCGGGCGCGGCAGTATCCGATCCGGAGCCGCTTAGAAACGTCACGATGTATTTAATCACCCACCCGCCCACGACGGAATAGTAGCTCGCTATAAAAAACGGGATGATAACGCCAAGCACTCCAATAAAGGAAAAACGCCTGTCCAAAGCTCGGTAGCTGTCATAAACGTTTTTCTGTGCGCGGCGTCCTACGGAGACCTCCGTAACCATCAGAACGAACCCGACCGTGACGACAAGAAGAATATATATCAATAAAAATAATCCACCGCCATAGCGCGCGGCGAGATAGGGGAACCGCCAAAGGTTACCCAGTCCGACAGCGGAGCCTGCGGCGGCAAATACGAATCCCAGCTTACCGGAAAATCCGCTTCTTTCTTTCATATCAGTCTTCATCCTCTCCCAGCGTAATTTGCAGAATATCTTGTTAATGCGTGAAACGGCGTCACAACGGTTGTGATGCCATTTTTTTGTGTCAATTTGGCAGTAAATATCGGGATTTTATCTCCATTCAGGCAAAAGAAATCATAGATAGACACATCATGTCTGCTTATTTTGTCCAAAAAAGAAGTTCTAAACCGCACATTTTCATAATATTTATAGATTGAGGTGGACAAGAATGGACAACCAACAGACAAAACAAGGAATCATATCCCAGCTTCCGATGAAATTTCAAAATTTATTTCGATTGATAGACTTCTCACAACTTCAGGAAATCCGCTTTCGGCTTGGCCGGCAGATTATGCTCTACTACGAAACTGGTGCGTCGTATGTGCGGACAGACGGGTCCGTGACAAGAAAACGTGCAGAGGGCGTCTGCGCCAATACGGAGGACTTGGAGAATATTCTCGGCGCTTTCTGCAACCATTCTATGTACGCCTGCCAGCAGGAGATTAAGGACGGGTTTCTTACCCTGCGCGGCGGACATCGCGCGGGAATCTGCGGAAGGGCGGTTTTGTCCGGAGAGCGGGTGGATAATATCACAAACATCTCCGGCATCAATATCCGGATTGCGAAGCAATTTCCGGGCTGTTCGCAGAATCTGCTCCCCAGTATCATAAATGGGCGGCAGATTGTAAATGCGCTGCTCATTTCTCCGCCGCAATGCGGCAAGACCACGATGCTGCGGGACATTGCGCGGACCTTGTCGGAGGAGAGGAAGGTGACAGTTGTGGACGAGCGTTCGGAAATCGCGGCTGTCCGGGACGGGAGGCCGCAATTCGATGTAGGCCCCCAGACGGATGTGCTGGATCGGTTCCCAAAGGCTGCCGGGATGCTGTTGGCGGTCCGTTCCCTTTCCCCCGAGGTTATCATCACCGATGAAATCGGCGCAAAGGAAGACGCATCTGCCATTGCGGGGGTGCTGAACGCAGGCTGTAAAATCATCACCAGCATTCATGGGTACGATGTGGAAAGCCTGCGGGAGACCAAAGGGGAATTTCTCTCCCTGTTCGATACAGCGATTGTTTTGACACGAAAAAACGGTACGCCGCATGTTGCGGAAACAATGCGGCTGCGTGTGACGGTGTGACAACGGATGGGAGGCTACAATGCTTACGGTGCTTGGAATCATTCTGGTTTTGTTTTCCTGTATTGCGTTTGCGGTTATGAAAATAGCGTCTGCACGGGAGCGGATTGGGACTACGCGGCAAATGCGTGACGTGCTGAAACGGATGGCGGATCAGATTTCCTTTACGATGGAACCGCTGCCGGATATTTTAAGCCGTATTTCACAGGAAGAACTGGGAGAAACCGGGGAATTTCTGGACGAGCTGGCCAGCCAACTGAAAAACAGTGAAAACAGAAGCTTGCAGGAGGTCTGGCGTAATACATTAAACAGCTATGCAAAAAAGCTTGGATTATCGGCCAGGACCATTTCCATCCTGTCGGGGTTGGGAGAGCGGCTCGGCAGGATGTCAAGGGATATTGAACTGGACAACATCAGCTATACCATTGAAGAGCTGGACGGAGAAATAGAAGCGGAGCAGGCGCTTTTCACTAAGAACGAAAAACTGTTCCGCAGCTTTGGCGTACTGGTTGGCATCCTAATCGTTATATTATTTATCTGAATTTTACATATGCAAGATTTGTTACGCAAGATATATCTACATAAGAGCGGAGGAGACCTATGGGAGTGGATTTGATTTTTAAAATCGCGGCGATTGGGATTTTGGTCAGCGTACTGCATCAGGTTCTGATGCGCGCGGGGCGGGAGGAGCAGGCCATGCTGACGACGCTCGCTGGATTGATTGTAGTTCTGCTAATGATTATCAATGAAATCAGCTACCTATTTGAAACGATAAAAACAATTTTCAACCTGTGATGGAATTACAACACGAAGGATGAGCGGCAGAAGGAGGCGGGCTGAAGATGGAAATCGTTAAAATTATCGGTGTGGGAATCGTCGGCGCGATGGCGGCGCTTATTGTAAAAGAGTACAAGCCCTCGCTCGCAATTCCAGTCAGCATCATTACGGCGGTGATCCTGTTTCTAATGGTGCTTTCTCAAATCGGGTATGTGTTCGGCGTGATAAATCAAATTGCCGCCAAACTGAACATCAATACGGAATATATCCTGACCATCATCCGTATCATTGGTGTGGCCTACCTTTCGCAGTTTGGGTCGGAGGTCTGCCGCGATGCGGGGCAGAACGCGGTCGCGGCAAAGGTCGAGCTGGCAGGGAAGGTGCTCATCGTCGTCATGAGCCTGCCGGTCCTCATTACTCTGATGAATTTGCTGATTGGGCTGCTGCCCGACTAGCCTGACGCGAATCATCGAATTTGATTTTAAGGGCAAACGCCATCTATATAGCGTCGTTTTGTCTTCGGATGTGCGTGTTTCTGCGTTCGAAGCGGAAAGGTACGGTTTTGCGCACCGAAAAAGATGGTTGGCGGCGAAGGCCTGCGCCTGCCATGGTAAATAGACAGCCCATACTGGCTTATGAAGTCCATTCGAACAGGAGAAAAAGACACACAAAGGAGAACTTGTCATGAAACAGTTGATTTGCTTTTTATCTGTTCTGATATTGTTTGCGGTGCCGGTTGGTACCGCTTTTGCGGAGGGTGATTTGCAGAAAGAATTGCTGGAGGACACCACAAAAATTGTGGAACAGTCCGGTGCGATAAATTTCGATTTTTCACAAACCGCGCAGGACGTTGCGGAGGGAAAGTGGGAATGGAGCCTCCAAAGCGTCATGGCAAAGCTGGCGGACGCTTTTTTTAAACAACTCTCGGAAAACATTTCGGTGTTAGTGAAAATCGTGGTCATAGCTGTGCTGGCGGGTGTCATCTGCAACGTTCAGGGGTCGTTCAACGGTGAGGGCATCGGGGATGTCAGTTTTCTGGCGTGTTTTATTATCATTGCCGGGCTTTCTGTCTCCATCTTTTCCAACATCATTCAAACGGCATCGGAAACCATCGACACGCTGATGATTTTCATGCAATCCCTGCTTCCGGCCCTGTCGGGCATCATTGCCGCGAGCGGCGGCATGACGGGCGCAGCGGTCAGCCCTGCGCTGTTCATGGCGATGCAGTTCATCACCTACGCGGCAAAAAACTTGTTTTTTCCGCTGATATTAGTTATTACAGCACTGTCTGTCATCAACAACATTACGGGCCGGTTCCCAATAACACGCCTGATTCAATTTGGCAAACAGGCTTTGAAATGGGGTACTGGAATTCTAATGACAATTTTCGTGGGCCTGCTCAGTCTGCAGGGCTTTTCATCCGCGTTTATCGACGGCGTGGCAGGGAAAACAGTGAAATACGCAGTCGGCAATTTTGTGCCAATGGTAGGAAACGTCCTGTCGGACTCCGTCGAGGCGGTGTTCTCCAGTACATTGGTCATCAAAAACGCGGTGGGAACTGCCGGGGTCGTTGCGCTGGTATCCATCTGCATCGGGCCGCTCCTCAAGCTGCTGGCAATTGGTGTACTGTACCGGTTTGCCGCAGGTGTGACGGAGCCGGCTACGGACAAGCGCATCGTTACCCTCATCTCGGAACTGGGCGGCAACATCACTCAGATTTTTGTCATTTTGCTGATGGTTTGTGTCATGTTTATCATCAGTGTGGCGATGCTGCTTCTGATGACAAATATTCCCGTTATGGTATCATAGTCACGATGCTTAGGATAAAACGCAGGAAAGGATGGCGCGTATGGGATTTTTGAAGGAATATGCAATCAGTATCATTGTGGTTTCGGTTTTGGCCATTTTGTTTGAGAATCTGTTGCCGCAGACCTCACACAAAAAATATATCAATGTGGTCATCGGCCTTGTGGTGATGCTGGTCATCGTCAGCCCGCTTACAAAGCTGCCGCACTATAAAGAGGCGTTCTCTCTGCCGTTCCCCAAACTGGACGATTCAAATTTCAGCCAGCCGGACCAGAAAAATTTAGTCGCGGCGGAGTTTGAAAAACGCCTGGCGCTTAAACTCGGCGAGGAAATTCACAGCAAATTCGGCTCATCCCCGGAAATCCGCGTAACGTCGGAGGTGGGGGAGAACGGTACGGTGACTGGCGTGCGGGGTGTCCAGATTTCCCCGGCTAATGACGAGATAAAATCGTTTGTGGGAGAAACGCTCGGCATCCCGCAGGAGTTGATTACAGGAGAGGAGGGCTGATATGACTCTAAAAGAAATTTCAAAAAAATATTTTGGACAAATTATGAATACAAAGGGCTTGTTCATCATATTATTGATAGGGATAGCGCTTCTCATTC
>CABSKZ010000209.1 GCA_902478395.1 uncultured Eubacteriales bacterium
GTGGCGGGTTATGCCGACAGCATCAACTTGGGAAATCTGGAAGCGGTGATAAAAGATCTGGAGCTGGTAGAAAAAACACCGCTTGGAAACGCGGATGTACTCTGGGTTTCTTCCAATCCGGATGTAATCTCTACCAAAGGAAAAATCCATAATGATACCGGCAAGGACATTCCAGTCACCTTATGGGCACTGGTTACTGGAACGATTGATGGGAAGTCATACCGGAGCGTCAAGGAATATCAGGCTATTGTAAAACGTCCAATGACGGATGAAGAAGCCGCGCAGGGGGATTTTGAGGCGCTCGCGCTTGATACGCACGGCCTGTTGCTGGCAGACGACTTGCACCTGACGAAGACAGGGGCCAATGGGTCTGTAATTACCTGGGAATCAGATCATCCTGAGCTGATATCGGCGGATGGTATAGTGACCAGAAAAGCATATGATGAGGAAAAATTAACGGCTGTCACACTTACCGCTACGGTCAGCAAAGGATCAGCGGAGCCGAAGATCAAATCGTTTACATTTGAAAAAGTTCCGGAACTCAATTATATACTTGACGCAACACTTTCCGCGTCGTCAGATTTAGGCAATAAACGCGTGGCGTTCCTGCAGGACAATGACCCGCAGACTGCCTGGTCGCCTGAATCGACGGATAAGGAACGTACACTTACCGTAACGCTGAAACGGCCGCAGACAATTAATATGATTAAAATCAACGGAACCTGTCCGGAAGTGACGATTCTCAAATCTGCTAATGGTTCTGCCTTTACGCGGTTTGCAAACGGGACAGATATCCAGTTTGAGCCAACGACGGTGCAAGCGCTCCGGTTTGTGTTCAGCCCAGGGAATGTCGAAATCAATTCAATCGGCATCTATGCGTATTATACAGATGAAACCGCAGTGAAGGCAGATATCCAGTCGGTACAGGAAGACATGGGCAACCTTGACGCAGTAACGGGAGATATTAAAATCCCTGCATCTGGTAAACTGGGAAGTACGATCAAAGCAGTTTCTGCCAACCAGAACTATTTGACGAATGACGGAAAGGTCACCAGGCCTTCGGATTCAGATGTAACAGTGGATCTTACGCTGACCTTCACGAGAGGTGAATATACGGAATCTATAACGCTTCCGGTAACGATTTTGAAAGCCGGATCCAGCGGTGGGTCGAGTAACCCAGGCACCATTGGTGGAGGCGGTGGCGGCGGAAACGGCGGTGGCGGTGCAATTTTGTCACCAGTACCAGTTCCTGAGCAGGAACAGCCGGAACCGCCCACAGTTCAGAATGCGTTTCCTGATATTAGCGAGTATACCTGGGCTACGGAAGCCATCAACAGCCTGGCAAAAAGAAATATTGTCAGCGGCGATGAAGACGGCTATTTCCATCCGGAACGTGTGATAACAAGGGAAGAATTTTTGAAATTAGTGGTCACTGCCTTTTCAATTGAGGCTGATGGAGCAGAATCTGCATTTGCGGACGTGCCAAAGGATAGCTGGTATTACGATTATGTCTCGACTGCTTATGCGCTGGGAATTATTAAGGGCATTGACGAAACACATTTTGGTGCGGGACTTGCCATCTCAAGGGCTGATATGACAGTGATACTCTACCAGGCGGCGAAGTATGCAAATATTGAGCTGCTGCAGGGAGAGGCAGATTTTAAAGATGCAGCATCCATTCCGTCCTATAGCATAGAAAGCGTAGGGGCCCTGTCGGCGATGGGCGTCGTTAATGGCTTTGAAGACGGCACCTTCGGACCCAACAACCAGACAAGCCGGGCGCAGGCCGCGGTAATGGTTTACCGTCTGGCGGAGAAACTGTAAAGGAGGAAACCATATGAAATTCGGAAGGCTATTAGCGCTCCTTCAGTGTTTTGTTTTACTGGCTGCCCTGTTGGGAACTCCGGCATCAGCCGTAAATAGTGCTTATGAATTTGAAGACGGAAACCGCATGAGCGACGAAGAGTTTTTTGGGAAATGGACGGATGAGACATGGGAAATCGAACCCAAGCTTGACTATGCTTATGCCGACGGACTGGGATATGTTGAGGAATATGTAAAAGTGGGAGACTATGACAACGCGAAGGAATCGCTCCTGCATTACTATAAAAACAGAGATTTGCAGTTTTCCCTGCCGACCGGACGTTCACCGGTATTGGCACGTGTATACATGGAAGGGATCCGGGTTTTTGAGACGGCGGCTCTCGGTATTTTATCGATCGGCACACAGCCGGCGTCGTACAGCGTCAATGTAACCTCACAGGTAAAAAACAATATTAATTGTTTTTTGGTGGAGTCCCTGAAAAGGGAAAGTACGGAAGAAGATATGGAAACCATCGTCCATTTTAACTCCAAGGAATCCGGCGCGAATGCGCCGGTTCTGGAAGTGACGCAGGGTTCGACCGTTACACGGATACCCGTTCAGGAGGACGCGTACATTCGCGGCGGTGATTTTGCCGGAGAAAACTATGGGACTGAGACGGAACTGCTTGTCAGCGAAGGCGGTAAAGGCCCTGTGGGGAACGGCACACGCCAGACACACATAAAATTCGATATTTCCGGGCTTGATTCCGGAAAAGAAATTACAAGGGCCACGCTTCGCCTGTATGGATACAGCGAAGCTGACGGCAAGGAGGTCGCAGTATTCTCCGGCGTTGAAAACACGTGGGACGAAGTTGCGGTCAGCTATGCCAGCCTGCCTATCCGCGTTTTGAACTGGAACAATGTGCCGGGTGGGTATGACTGGACTCTGCCGGAATACGCCCATGTTCAATTCTATAATGTGCAGATACGTTTAGGGCATATTACGACCATGTTCGCGGAATATTATGCGACAAAAAACGAAACCTATGCCGTTGCCGCAATCAATGAATATCTAGATTTCATTAAAGATAACGGCGGACTGCTTTATGACACCTATGTAAAGGAGGCTGCGCTGAACGCGGGTTTCCGCGGGGACAGCGCCTCGATTCTTGGATTTTTCGGAGCACTGCACGCTGACGGCATCGTAAACGGAGACGCCATCACTTCAATCGCCAAGCTTCTGTACCAAGAGGCGGTAGGCCTTACAATTCCAAAAAATGAATGGCGCAAACACAACGGACAGGCGTTTCAGATTGAATCGCTGATACGGCTCATAGCCTATTTCCCAGAATTCAGGGAGCGGGACAGCTGGATAGAATCCTTCCAGCGCCGGGTTGTTGAGTTGACTGAGGATTTGTTGAACGAAGACGGCGGCTATACGGAAGCGACTTCCGGCTATGATGCGGGCGTGTTTACGACCTTTGTTTCACTTTATGACCTTGCGGATATCGCGGGCGTCAGTATGCCGGAGGCATTTGACGAAGCATATCATAAATTCGCAATGGCGGAAATGAACCTCACCATGCCTGACGGAGTGCAGTGGGGCTGGGGGGACGGTGGACCGTCTGCTATGCGCGACCGCGTCAAAGCGGCTGCGGAAAAACTCGGCGACGATGAAATGCTGTATTTTGGAACCAACGGGGCGGAGGGAAAACTGCCGGGGTATACCTCCTTCTTCCTGCCGGAATCCAAACTGGGCGTCATGCGGAACAACTGGACGGACGATGCGGTTTCCGCATTCCTGATAGGCAGAACCGGCGGGGGACATGGACACGCTGACGTTAATAATATGTCGATGTACGCATATGGCCGCTATCTGCTTGCGGATACGGGAATGTCCTCATATGATACCCGTCACCCCTATTATAACTGGCAGTTTTTCCGGACAGAATCCTGCAACTCTGTAGAGGTCAATTATACAGGACAGTCAAAAACAGGAGTTATCAACGTGCAGATGTATACGAATCCGCGGGCGGATTTTTATACTGGTGAATCCCACACATATGCGGATTTTGTTCATACGCGGAAGGTTCTGTTCGTGAAAAACGCGAAGTTTTTCATCGTGTCGGACTATATAACCGCTCCTGATAACGGGAAAGTGAACACCTTTAACCAGACTTGGCATAACCTTATAGAGGCTAAGCCCATCATGGATGAGGAGACAAAAATTGCACAAACAACCTATGAAACCGGTGCAAATGTAGAAATCGTTCCAGTGGGAATTGATAAATTATCTTCCGCAACCTTGGATGACGGAATTGGAATCGGTGAACAAAACAATGTCCGGAACACAGGGCCGAAAAAACACGTTTCCTATAAAAAAGAAAAAGCGGGAAATGCGAACTTCAACACCATTATTTATCCATTCCCAGGACTGGTCACAAGCCAGATAAAGACGTCTGAATATCAGATGGCGGACACGGAGGACGGAAGCGCGTCAGCATTTTCAATGGAACTGCCAGACGGCAACAAGGCAAAATACTATGTCAACTACCGTCCGGAAAAAATTCATCGGTTTGACTGGTATGATGTCGATACGGGCACTCTTTACATGGAAAGCGATAAAAATGACAACTTGAAATTTATTGCCGCTTCCGATCTGATGTATGTCAAACAGGACGGAAAGAACCTTGTAAGTGCATCGAAAAAACTGACGGATATTTCAGTGAGCTATTCGGGCAATACGGCGAATATCCAAAGCACACAGGAAATAGATTTAACAAAGGATTATATCCGGGTCTATGCACCTACCTCCGTCAAGGTGATGTTTAATGAGGAAGAAGTTCCTTTTATGCGGATAGGTGACGATATCGTAATCGGCAATTTCAAGCTGGAACTTAGATGTACAACAGGACCGGATGGAGAAAAAACGGCGGTATCCCCGGCTCTGGAACTAAGTTATCCTGTCGCATTGCAAAGCGGCAAATACTGGCTGACGCTGACGATTCAGGAAGGGACGAAATTCACTGGAGATGCAGCCTGGGATGGGACGATATCCTTCCCGAATATGACAGAGACAGATAAAAAAGCTGGTGATATTACCTATGGACAGATTCCGCTGACAGAGCTTGCCGCGGATACACCTGTACGAGTTGGATTTGCGGGAAAACCGGACTGGCGGGCAGCATTGATAGACGGCTCGAGCCTCATAAAGCCCACGGTTGAATTAGAGGAAGATTCTGTAGCGGAAGCAAAGTCAAAACTTAACCAGGAGGTCGGTTTTTACTCGGCTGATTCCGGCGCTGCCGTTTATACAAAAAATATGAAGGATTTGTTGATTTATTCGGAATCCTCTTCGGATAAACCGCAGGAAGGCAACGGAGGAGGCCCCGGTGGCGGAGGAGGCGGTGGCGGCCATCTGTGGCCGGAAGCTACCCCGACACCAACGGCTCCTCCCACGGCTTCACCATCACCGTCTCCCGATTCATCTGCAAAGCCAGCGTTTTCAGACATTAGCAATCATTGGGCAAAAGAAGAAATAGACAGTCTGGTGGAACAGGGATACATCAATGGTATGGATGACACCCATTTTGAGCCGGATACACAAATGACAAGGGCGCAGCTTGCGGCTATCGTTGCGAGGATACTGGAATTAGAGGAACAGGACTATCAAGGAATGTTCCACGATGTTCCGGAAGACGCATGGTATGCGGCTG
>CABSKZ010000210.1 GCA_902478395.1 uncultured Eubacteriales bacterium
ATTTTCTATCCATTTTATTGACATTGAGCCACTTAGCATACTTGCAATCATAATTTGATACACTGATATGATTCTCTATGAATTTTTAATGAGTATTAAAATATGGATAAAAAAATAAGCCCTACGGCTTAACAAAAATATTATTAACTATCTAAAAAAATTATAAAAATTAATGTTACCACAATTTATTTGCTTTGGTTAATAACAACTCGTTTTTGATTGGGGTGTTCTAAAACCATAACGCCGCCAATGGCTGTTGCTCCGGTCAACAAGGTACGCGAGGTGGTGGAATATGCCATTACAGAAATTCCTGTACAAAAAATCCAGATGGGCATTCCGAATTACGCCTACGACTGGACGCTCCCCTTTGTTCAGGGAACCTCCCGCGCGGCTGGAATTGGCAACGAGCAGGCGGTTCGCATCGCGGCGCAGTATAATGCTGCAATTCAGTTTGACACACTCGCCCAAACACCCTTCTTTACCTATTGGGACTATGATGGCCGGGAGCATATCGTCTGGTTTGAGGATGCCCGCAGCATCCGCGCCAAACTGGGGCTGATTCAGGAGTTTACCCTGGCTGGCGCCGGGTATTGGAACATCATGCGTCCATTCACACAAAATTGGTTATTGCTAAGCCAGACCTTTTTTATCACAAAACTCCTATAACAGTACAAAAATGGCAATGGGTAGAATGTTGCTTGTACCCGTTGCCATTTTTATCATAATCTGCCCTGTGTTTCGCTTATCTTAAAAACCGCTTCCAGGTCCAGATAGGCATGGAGCCATTCTGTCAGAGCGTCATATCTCGCCTGTAACTTCGGGGATGACAATGTGTCTGCTCTGACAGTTTTTGCTTCTGTTCCGTCCTCTTCCGGCAGGCCCGGCTCTTTCCATGGCAAAACTCCCACGACCGGGACACCTGTCCGTTCCTCCAGTATACGGACGGAGGAGCGAAAAAGCTCCGGTTCCCCGTGGAATTTATTAATAATGATGCCGCGGATACGCTTTCTGTATTCCGGAGGCAACAGCGCAAGTGTTCCACACACTTGCGCAAACACACCGCCCCGCTCCACATCCGCGACCAGAACCGCGTTTGTTTCAGTCACTGCGGCCATCCAGCCGTTTGCGGTGTCCTTCTCAAGCAGATTTGATTCGCAGCAGCTTCCTGACCCCTCCAAGACAACGGCGTCATATTCTGCTTCCAATTCCCGAAAAGCGGCAAGCGCTTCCCTCCGGATACACGCAGTCGACCCGCTGCCCGACCCCAAAGGATAAGGCTGCCCCCGCAGATAGTACTGTACACCGCCATTCTCCGGTTGTATTAGGATCGGATTCATCCGCCCTTCTGCAACCGCTCTCGCCGCGCTTGCCTGAACTGCTTGGCCGATGCCTATTTTTCCTCCATCAGGAAGAACCGCTGCCTTTGCCGAAATGTTCAGCGCTTTAAACGGTACGGTCTGACATCCCACATTGGAAAAGTACCGGCAAAGGCCTGCAGCGATTGTACTTTTCCCCACATTCGACATTGTGCCGAGTAACATAAGTTTCCGCTTCGCCGCCAATACAACCCCACCTTTCTATCGTCATACATTTTCTGAAGGTCCGCGATTGGGATTAAGATAGGAGAACCGGACCCACTCGGTCAAATAGGCAAAATTTTAGCATGTGCAAAAAGGCTCGTGCAGAAATATTCTCTATATTTTTACCATTTCTCATAAAAAATTTGCTCTCTTTTTATTTTGAATCCTGTGATTAGGGGATTTTTGGGTATTCTCTGATTACCGGAAGGTTGGTGCCTTGTAAAAGCAAGAAAACCAAAAGGGGAAAATACAACAATCGTTGGACGGTTAAGTTCACTCCCCTTCTTCACACATTACAGTTCCATTATGGCCTGCATTACATCGTTCTCAAATTCCCGCGCAGTTTCTGCACCCGCGCCTCCTGAAGTCGTCAGGTTAGAAAAATAGATGGCGGTCAGCTCCAGCTCCGGGTCAATCCAGAAGTGCGTCCCATAAGCCCCGCTCCAACCGTACGCGCCCTTACGGAGCGGAAGCGCCGCACTTGCCGAGGATGTAATCACCCGCATTCCCATACCCCATGTCACGCCGCGCCCCATGTTGGAAAACCGCTCTTCCAATATGGGCTGGTGCATCATCGCAACACTGTTAGGTGACAAAATACGGCATCCGTTGTATGTGCCGCCGCCCAGCAGCATTTGTGTAAAGCAGTGATAATCCTCCATTGTTCCAAGCAGGCCCGCCCCGCCGGAAGTATAAGAAGTTGGCAACACAGAAAAAATACTCCCCCGCATATCGACAGGACAGATACCTGTTTCCGTGTTTTCAAATATCGTAACGATTCGTTCCTGTTGCTCTTTTGACGGCGCAAACGTAGTATCTACCATGCCAAGCGGCTCAAACAAATTCCGTTTCAAAAATTCGGGATATGGCAGACCGGAGGTACATTCAACCAGATAGGCTAGCACGTCGAACCCTACCAGAGCGCTGTATGCCTCGTTTGTCCCTGGTTCAAACTCCAGCCCCAAGCCCACATACCGCGGAACCACCTCAGAAAGCGTCTCTCCCGGCTTTGGCCCGAAATCAAAAAAATGCTCTCCCGACACGCCGGAGCCCCAGCCAGAGCTATGTGAAAGCAAATCAATCACTCGAATTGCATTCAGCGCCCTTGCTCCCGTTCCAATCACCGTCATTTCATCCGCTCCGGGAATGTATTTACTAACTGGTTCAAACAGGCCAAGCCTTCCCCTCTCCATCTGAATCATCACAGCAGCGGCCGTAATTGGCTTGGTCATAGACGCCAGCCGAAACAATGCCCGTTTGTCCAGCGGCCGCTGTCTCTCCTCGTCTGAAAAGCCTTGTCGCTCATACCAGACAACATTTCCGTGCCGGCTGACCAGAGAGGCCGCGCAGGGCAGCAGCCCCCGCTCTATTCTCCCTTCCGCGGTTAGCCGGATTTGTTCCAGACGGTTTCTGTCAAACCCTTCGCTTTCCGGTGCCGTCATTTTAAAATCCACTATAAAATCCCCCTTCTCAAATTTCACTTTTACTATGATACCCCCTGGCCATCCATTTGTCAAGTCCACGCCGTCAGAGAGAACAAGGGACAAATTCCTTCTATCTTAGCTAAAGCTTAATCCCATCCCACCAATTGTTACTTCCAGTGTTTCAGATTTCGGCATCCGCGGTCCGTTTGGACCATCCGGTAATATGGCAGTCGCTCTCTTGCAATCACGCGCTTGCCATGTTACAATAGAAACCAGGAGGTAGAATGCTATGCGAAGAAAAGATCGGGAAATGACAGAAGCGTTTGCACTGTCTGTTGTCGACAAATGCAGCTATGGTGTTTTGGCCACAGTGAACGCGGACGGCACACCATATTGTGTACCGCTCAGTATTGTACGGTCCGGCAGGTTCTTATATTTTCACTGTGCATATCACGGTCAGAAAACAGACAACTTAAAACGGAACCCGCAGGTATGTATGACCTGCGTGGGTGATGTCCGCCCATATAAGGACGAATTCACGACCGCATATGAGTCCGCGGTCGTGACCGGAACTGCGGTGGAACTAACCAACGATGCGGAAAAAATGGAAGCTTTGCAGTTGCTTTGCCAAAAATATACGCCGGACAATATGCACAAATTTCAATCGGAATGCGACAGAAGCCTGTTTCGAACCGCCGTCTGGAAAATACGGATTGAATCCATCACAGGAAAGGCCAAACTGAAACACAAAGAAATCCTGCCGGCAGAGTAAAACAGACGCGGCTGTGAACTACAGCCGCGTCTGTTTTCTATCGTGCCGGAACCCTGCAGAAGCGGACAACACGAGAAAAATCAAATACAAAATGTTCAAAAACACATTTCTCTCAGGCGGCGCACTGTCTATTTCCCCCGCTTTTCCAAAAAACGTTTTACCCATTCCCTGCCTGCCGACTGAAAAACCTTGCAGGCATCCGGTAATTTTTTATCATGCCAGCCTTCTTCTGTTATAAGTATAATTTCTTATCTCAATCACCAGGCAATTGAAATATGGTTGTAATCCATTCTATAGCATGAAACTTCTGTCTAGAGTTTTGGTCAAATCCCTGTAAAAAACGGTATCCAAATCCGTTAATTTCCTCAGTCCTTTTCCCAGTTTTGTTTTGAGAAATGCAAATAGCAGTTCACCGTTCCGCTCCGGTGTTTGAAGATTACATAACGTTTCATTTGGTTTTAAACACCGTGTAAATTCTCTTTAGTTTTTGTTGAATCATTTGTATTATCGTGTTATACTAGTAACGTCAAAAAGGAAAAAACAGAAAATTAAATGAGGAATATTAGCATGAAAGAAGATTTATATTACTTTAATCAAACGGATAACAGCAAAAAAATTGCCGGACTGTTACTCTGTGGAATCTCCTATTGTGATGGCAGCTATGAAATCACCCGAAATGCTTCTCCTATCGCCTGTATTGAATATATTCTGTCCGGCTGCGGTACAGTCCAAACTGCCGGCAAGCTGTTTCATCCTTCGGCAGGCGACAGCTATTTCCTGCATTCCGGGCACGACCAGCATTACTATTCCGACGCCGATGAGCCGTGGGTAAAGCTGTTTATTAATTATGCAGGTTCATTGGAACAACATTTTACGGCATTGTATCAATTGCAGGATGCTCATTATTTTCCACATACGAATTTGTATGCGGAACTTTCCGAAATCATAGCCCTGGCAAAAAATACGCAGCAGGATATTACGAAACCGTGCACGCATTTGCTTCACCAGATTTTTCAAAAACTATATGACAAAACTTGCCTGGAACCGTTGGTTCCTTTGGATGCCCAGAAAATGAAAAACTATTTGGATGCCCATATTAAAAGTGCTGATTTGGCTTCTTTAGACGAAGTGAGCGCTTGCATTTTCAAATCAAAATCCCAGGCAATCCGAATATTTAAAAAAGCATACGGCGTAACACCGCATGCCTATGTTTTAGAGCAAAAAATTCGAATGGCTAAAATTTATCTGACCAGCACGAATATGACATTGCATCAGATTGCACAAGAGCTCTGTTTTGCAGATCAGTATTACTTTTCAAATATTTTCAAAGAAAAGGTTGGGTGTCCCCCGTCCGTCTACAGAAAAGAGCCTGGCCTATAAAATACCCCGGAGTTGGGCGAATAACGTAATTAAGCCAGCTTGTGGTTAAGTCAAGGAGAATCTGTCACAGCGTTAAGAATTTTTACCTCCTGCAAATTAGTATAAACAACATATTTCTCCAAATTATGACTGTCAAAATCTGAATTTATACATATTATGTTAATGTAACCCATAAAAAAAGGAGGCCATTCATTTGGAAAATTATGTTTTAAAAGATGCTAACGGAGAACCTATCGCTGAAACCTGTCCCACGGTGGGATTCCAATCTCTATCGGCATGCGTGCCAGTAACCGTTACGCCATTTGCAAAAAGCGGCGTAACCAAAACAAAATGCTGCGGTGATCC
>CABSKZ010000211.1 GCA_902478395.1 uncultured Eubacteriales bacterium
GTTCAGCATGATCTTAGCAATTGCGCCTTTCTCCGTCTCGATTTTATCATAAATCAAAAATCCATTTTCTTTCATATAAAATCCTCCAAGCACATGTAATTCGCCCTTATTTTCCAATAAAAGGGGCGGGCAGCTTATCTGCATACAGCGCTTTAATTCCTATCTTTGAATCCTCAGTCTCATATACCTTCTCAGAGGCCTCCAGTTCAAAGGCACGAGCGTCCTGAAGATTGTGATATATGCTCTTCCGCACGCACTCCTTATAATAGCGAACCGCCACAGGAGCTGCCGTCGCCATTTTCTTGGCAATACTCAGGCCAATCTCATCCACCTGATCATCCGGAACCACTTTACTGACCAGCCCCAGTTCATAACACTGACGCCCGGTAAAGCCCTCGTTTAGAAACATATAGTCCATCACCTTGTTCCGCCCAATCCAGATTGGAAGGCGCAGACTGCTCATACCCCAGGATCCAACCAGGCCATAGTAGATGTCGCCGTCTTTCATATTAAAGCTCTCGCCAGCAATCCGGATATCGCAGGCGTTAAAAATCGTCGTGGAACCACCACGGCACAGCCCCCGGGCGGCCACCAGGGTGGGTTTGGGATAACAGTCGAGCCGTTCCACAATCTCTCCGCCCAGCTCCGCAAAGGTTTTAGTAGGCCCCTCATCCTGATCCCACATCTCATTGATCAGATCGTTCTCCTCCGCGCCACCGGAGAAATTGGAGCCCTTTGCGTTAATCATAACGCACCAGATCTTTTCGTCCTGCTCAAATTTATTCAGAACATCCAACATCTCTGTAATCATACGTTTAGTGCAATCGTTCCGCGGGGGATTATTCAGCGTAATCATGCCAACCTTTTCCTCGCAACTTACAATAATCTGCTTGTAATCCATGTTTCAATCCTCCAAGATATAGATTTTATTCAGGTCATTTATATGTTGGAATGCGCAGCTCCCCGGGCGAGTCAATCAAGGGCTGCGTAAACCGGTTATCCTTCAATTGCAGGATCAGCAGGCTTCTTGTCCAACAAGCTGACGACCACAAAGGCCACCAGAGAGGGCAGGAAGGAGAAAATGCTCAGAAGCGTGGTGCTGGGGATAAGCCCAATCATGTTCAAAGCAATGTACGCAAAACCTACAACAGAAGAGGCCACAGAGCCCTTGGCAGTGCCACGTTTCCAGAACAGACTGCCCACAAAAGGCACCAAGCAGCAGGCTGCACAGAAGTTATAGAAGGCCAACAGCAGATCCAAAATGCTGGAAAAAGCCAGCGCAATAAACACAGCGGCCAGGCAGAGCACAATATGGCAGATAAAATCGCCGCGCATCAGCGTTTTCTCAGATGCTCTGGGGTTGATAATCCCACGATAGATATTGTGCATTACAATGGTTGCAAAGGAGACAAACAGCGCATCGATTGTAGACATAATGGCGGCAACCACAGCCGCAATCAGCAGGGCGGATGCTAGAGGCGGCAGCACCTTCAGTGCGACGGAGAAAAACACGCCGTTACTGGTATCATGGAACAACACGTTGCCGTACATACCGATAAAGGTAGGCATGAGCGCACAAGGGAGCATAATCGCTGCGGCCAAAACCATCCCCCACCAGGCTGTTTTCTCACTCTTGGCAGAGTTGATGCGCTGAATTGTGGTTTGATCACACAGGCAGGACAGAGAAATCGGCACGACTGTAATCAAAATAGGAATAATTCCATCCACACCGAAGTCCAGATATCCCGCTGGAACAGTACCGGACTGTACCGCGCCGACCACTGCGTCCCAGGCGCCATTGGCCAAAATAATGCCGGTTGTAATAACCAAGCTGACAACAATAATAGCAAATTGAACCACAGAGGTGGCAGCGGCGCCCCACAAACCGGAAATACAGGAATAGGCAACCACTACAATAGCAATAATCCAAATACCTAGCCTTCCATCAAACCCCAGTGCCTCAAACAAAGCCTGTCCTGCCATCAGTTGGGCCGCCACGTTAGCGACAAGAGAAAGGGCTGTCGTAAAGCTGAAAATAGCAGAGGTGAGCTTTTCTCCGTAGCGGGCCTCAAGAAACTCGGGAATTGATATGAAACCTCCTTGATAGACACGGTGGTTTAAGACAAAAGCTGTAAACAGATAAGACAGCGCACAGCCAATGCCATACCATGCTCCACTGAAACCGACTGCCGCGCCGCTGGCGGCGCCGCCCACCACATACCCGTTACCGATGTGAGCGCCGGCAGCCGACCCAATAATCATCAAGGTTGTGCAGTTCCGACCCGCACTAATAAAGTCATCAAAGTTTTTGCCATACTTTCTTCCCATGCAGCTGATCACAATCATACCTATAAAATAGATACCCATCACAACTGCAATCAATATCATGGTGCCAGAATCCAATGCTATTTTTTCTTCTCCTTTTTCTTTTTTATTTCAACCTAACTCTTTATCAATCAGGTAGAAACCATGGATTGTCCTTTCAAAGTTCTGCCCGCAAAGGCGCTATATAATTTTCAATATACGGTTTTTTGAATAATACTACTATAGTAAATCCCCAACTATATTCCCCGCTCCGTAGCGGGGAATATCATCAATAATTGGGGATTTCTTCGCCGGATATAACATCTATCTGAACTTTCCGTATCTTTTCCACATTGAAAAAATGGTGTACCGCATCCATCTTTTCCCTGTTTTTCTGGTGAATCAAAACAACTGCGGTACCGGCCTCCTCTGTTATATCCCGAAACCCGTCCGGCAGAAGGACCTTTCCAACGAAAGACCGGCCCGGTAAATCCTTGCGGCACCACAGAGCGCTATCAATTTTTTTGTTTCGGAGCGCCCGAAATAAACTGCTTGCATTATAGTTCACAGGGACAAATTCTACATTCAACCCCTGGTAGGCACGCTGAACCAGATACTTGTTGTCATAAGACGCCTGATCAATCCCAACGCGAATTCCATTCGTCAGTTCTACACCTTCCCGCAGCAGAACAGCAGGGTCGCCCATATAGGTGTCTGGACCCAATTCCAGATAAACATGTAAGTCCGGGTCCTCCGCTATAGCACTTTTCGCATCTATCATAGAGCAGACAATAAAATCGTTTAAGCCTGCCTGAAGGTTTTTGACCCTCTTTCGACTCCCGTTCACATAACTCATCTGTAGCATGATACCCTCTTGGTTCTCCCACGAGCTGGTAATCCCAGCTGCCAGACCATTGAAAATATCACTATGGGGGAGGGGCATTGTGGCCCTTACATAGCCATACATACTGTACTTCCATAAAATTCCGATATTGATCGATTCAATAAAGCTGCCCAAATGCCCCCGGCAGTTCATCCGAATTCCGCCTATATCTTCCAACCGCTGTAGCGCGGTCTGAACTGTCCCCACACCAACCTTGTACTGCTTTGCCAGCTGTGATTTTGTCACAATACGGTCCCCTGGCTGAAGGGTGAGCATATATCGGGCCAGATACACCATACAGCTTCCGCTGCGCAACGTAAGATTCTCGTCAAAATAAATATCTGACATACTCATACTTTGGTCTACTATCTATCACCTAAATCTCATGATTTGTTATCATAAACAATGTCCTTCAACATTGTTTATCAATATACCATACATCAAGATTATGTGTCAAGATAATGAATTGGCCCATGAAACGTATTAAACGCAGAGATTATAGTAGTGTTCCCCTCGCTTTTCTCCAGAAAACACATCAATGTGTCCTCCCATTGACCTCATGGACTATGTGCGGCACAACTCTTATTATAGTGTACAGTGTACCATATCCGCTTCAATAAATCAATATTCAGTTTATTGTTTATTTAACTATAATTTACTACCGTTCTTAGTGCACAAAAGATATTTTATTTGCTGACTATTGACAGAGCAGAATCTTATGATAAAATCCTGTTTAAAATTTTCAATTTTCTGAATATTATACTTTCAATACAAACCGAAAGGAAGATATATCAAATGGGTATTATGGATGTTTCGGGAAAATCAATTATTGTCACAGGAGGCACACAAGGAATCGGACTAGGCATCGTCCGCGCACTTATTCAAAACGGCGCAACACAAATTTGTATCGCTGACGTGAACGAGGAACATGGCTATACTTTGTCTGATGAATTAAACCGTCAGGGCGCCGAAACAATTTTCGTCCGCACCGATATCTCTAACTCCTCTCAGGTACAAAATATGGTCTTCCAAACAGTTAACGCATTCGGTAAATTGGATGTTCTGGTCAATAACGCCGGTGTCAATTCCAAAGAATATTTTATCGAAGATCTACCTGAGTCTGAATGGGCCCGCGTGATTAACATAAACCTTACTGGCACATTTCTATGCTGTAAATATGCTCTCCCTCATTTAAAAGTTCAAAAGAACTCCAGTATTATTAATATTGCATCTGTCTGCTGGCAGATTGGTACCAGTATGTTCCCCGCCTATCACGCCTCCAAAGGCGGTATAATTGGGCTCACTCGTTCTATCGCACGGGATTATGGCCGTTTTGGTGTACGGTGCAACGCAATTTGTCCCGGCATGGTAGACACTGACCTCCTGGTCCCTCCCGACACTCCCTCGGACCAGGTTGATTTTGTAAAACAGGAATATGCCCAGCGCTCCCCAATGAACGTCTTAATTCAAATTGAAGATATTGGAAACACCGCCATTTTTCTCGCTTCAGACGCCAGCCGCCATATTTCCAGCGATACTCTCTTTGTAGATGCTGGTCTGACTCGTATGTAATGCAACACCTCTCACTATAAAGTAATGCAGGTTATCAGGAAAGAGATACTGTGTTGGATTATGGCATTAAAAGAATCTCTCGCTTAAAGAAAACTGCTTCACTCTATTTGTATAAAATGTTTTTGGAATATCGTGGACGCATGCCATACACAACCATCAATTTGACAGGATATTCCATAGTAACTGCAATGATTAAAAGTGAGGAAAAAGAACATCTAACCACTGTGCATATCAAGTTAACAAGCAAAAGAAACAAAAACCAAAAAGACCGAACAAGGCTGACTTGGTATGTCAAGCGTGAGGAACTTCAAGAAGCGATTAATGCAATTGTTGATGGAAGCCTTATTCTGGAATCAGATGACGAATATATTGAACTGCAAGGTAAAGGAGAAATTGAATTAAGCTGTGGTGCTGCATCGGTTATTCTTAAAAAACAGATAAAGGATGATATGTATACCATAGATGTGAATTTGAAAAGTATCGGCGAAGCATAATCAATCTTCAATTCCTGCGTCTCCTGCGCCGCAATAGACAAAGAATAAGAAAAATCCCTCTGAAATCAATGATTTCAGAGGGATTTTGGTCCGAGTGGAGAGGCTCAAACTCTCGGCCTCGTGGTCCCAAACCACGCGTTCTATCAGCTGAACTACACCCGGATATTCAATTTCTGTCATTATACCACGGCGGGGGAGAAAATCAAAGAT
>CABSKZ010000212.1 GCA_902478395.1 uncultured Eubacteriales bacterium
TCTACACCTCTCTATTCGTCGGCAGCGTCAGATGTGTATAAGAGACAGGGCATGAACATGGTGAAGCTGGAAAAATACCAGGGCTTCGCCGCCGACCTGGCAGGTGCCGGCTGCTTGTTGCTCTCTTCTCTGACTGGGATTCCAGTTAGCACAACGCATACCAAGACGACAGCAATCATGGGTGTTGGCGCTGCTAAACGCCTCTCCTCCGTAAATTGGGGCATCGTGAAGGAAATGGTATATACCTGGATATTAACCTTCCCCGGATGCGGTTTAATCGGCTACCTCATGGCAAAACTATTTGTTTGGATTTTCTGACGGAAAGGACGGATACAAGATTATGAAAAAGGGGTACAATTACTTCGATACTTTTGTAAAAATGGTAGATTACAGTTGCCAGACAGCGAACATTTTAAACCAGACTCTGCAGGACTACGATCCGGTCGACCTCGAAGCACAGCTGTATGAAATTCATCAGATTGAACACGAAGCCGACATAGAGCAGCATGAAATGCGCAATGTGCTGGCAAAAGAATTTATCGCGCCGATTGAACGGGAAGATATTTTGAGCCTTTCACAGGAGATTGATGACGTTACCGACGCCGTAGAGGACGTTTTGATGCGGATGCACATGTTTAACATCACCTCCATCCGGGAAGAGGCGCTGGAATTTTCCCAGCTGATACTCAGCTGCTGTGAGGCTCTGAAAAAGGCTATGGAAGATTTTCATGATTTCCGGAAAAATAAAACCATTACTGAAAGCCTGATTCAGGTTGACAGTCTCGAAGAAGATGGAGATAACCTCTACGCACGCGCAATCCGCAGGCTTTACATTGAGCGCGGCGACCCAATCGACACGCTTGCCTGGACCGCCATGTTTGACCGATTTGAAAAATGCTGTGACGCGTGCGAACACGTTGCGCATGTGATGACGGGAATTATTATGAAAAATACATAAAAAACGGGCATCCGTTCTGAAAACGGAAAATCCGGTTCCAAAAGCAAAGCCTGGTGTTCAGCATTTTATGCGGAGCCAGGCTTTGCTTTTTATGAAAAAAATTATGGGGAAACGGCGTTTAAACCAAACTGACCTTCCCTCTGTTTTTGTTTTAAAATGCAGCACGAGATATTCCCCGGCAGACATGCCTGGAGCCAATCTGCAACGCCTTTGGGGAAGGCCGTTTATCGCAGGCAGCGAGTTACGTATCATGTTTTCCATAACAAAAATCCGTCGTGGAAAACGTTGAAAGCCACGGAGGATTCTCTGCCCGAGCAGATTTCCCTCTAACTATTTTCAGAAGATACCGTCAGGCATGGGACAGTTCCGGAAAGCAAAGTGCTTCCTTCTGAAACAAATTCTCACTTCCCGAAAGAATCAATAACTCCCCCTCCTCCACTTTTTCACACACAAAGTCATTTGTATGTATAGGTGCGAAGCCCAGCACAACATTTTCTTCCTGCGCTCCGGCCAAACTGGACAATATCTCAAACAAAGAATTCTCTTCACCAGAAAAAATTTCATAGCAATAGAGAATATTTTCTTCATATCCGGCAGCAGCAACCGCATCGAATTGTTCTGAATACCAGAGCTGATCCCGCATCGGTCCGAGCGCATAAAACATCAGCAGACCCGGATTGTGCCGTAAAGAAAGCCGTGAAAATGGATTGGAAACCTTATATTTATCAAGGAGCAGGTCCCTGTCCTTTTGCAAATCCATATCCAGCCTACGCCATTCGCCTGTTTGACCCTGCCTGGCAACCGGACAGGAAAACCGGTATTCCTCCGCAGCTGCAAACCCAAATTTGGGGTAGAAATTCCGAGCATTTTCATTTGCGAACAGATACATGCTATCGCACTTCGTTTTCCACTCCTTAAGCACCTTATCCATCAGGAAACGGCATAATCCGCGCCCGCGAAAATCCGCCGCGGTCATGACCGTACCCAGCTGGATATACCGTTTCATGCCATCCGGTTCCTGAAAGTCCATCCGATTGACCGAAATATTTGCGACCGCGCGACCATTATGGAACAACGTGTATGGAATGTAGCTATCCGTGCAGTAACCGCCTTCATACCACTCTGTAAAATCCAGGCAAAAGGTTTGCTTTGCCAACTCGTTCATTTGGTTCCAATGTGCTCTGTCATTTTGATATTTACTGATAAAATCGTACGCTTCTCCGTTTATATGGCACAACATCCTAAATCCTCTCTTTCCGCGCTAAACTTTCCTACAGCTCTTTCAAACAGCGGGCTGCATATACCCAAATTCTTAGCAGCCGTTCTATTCATTCTCTTTCACCGACTGTTTCCCAATCAAAAAAAGCGGGGCGCCTGCCGCGCCCCGCTAAATATAATTCACATATACCCTACAAATATTATGGTGTGAAGCACCGCTTATTTGTATCTTCTTCTGAGCCATACAACCAGACCGCAGATTAAGAGAGCAACCGGAACAACAATAATCAACAGTACGAACCAGGTCCAGAACTGCGTTTTGGAGAGCATCATCTGTCCGCCCGGAAGCTCCTTCGCCCGCACTGTAATTGCCGACTCGCTGCCCTTCATCCAGCTGATAGTATTCAGCAAAAGATCCTCGTTTGCGAACCGGGTATCCTTCGCCAGCGCATTAAAGGTCTCAACAGAGCCGCTCACAATCAGTTTCCCCGTTGCTCCAACCTCCATCGAACCGCCTGTGCGGGTCGCCGCCAGCATCAGATTAAACACACCGGTCTCGTCCCCATCCGTTTTCACAAATCCCGAACTGACGGCGCTCTTCACATCCGCCTTCGCGTAGGAATTCGCCGAAGAATTCAAAAGCGGTTTCACTTCCACGCCTGTCGGCAGGTCAATCGCAATATCAAAGCTGTTGGCGGGCGCATAACCAACCCGCTTCTGGCTCTTGGACAATGGCTCCGTAATTTCATGCGAGCCCAGCTCCGCCAGCATGTATTCGCTGCTTTCCATCTGGTTGCTCATATCGATAACAATATTATTCTTGCGGGTAATGCCCCAATCCTCCGCGAGATATTTTTCAAGGCGCTCCAGCTTGCCGCTGTACAGCGGGTCAAAATAAATCTGGATGTTTCCGCCCTTGTCTAGATATTTATCCAGCTTGTCGATTTCTTCCGCGGAAAAATCCTGCTGCGGTGCGCTAATAATGACCAGAGAATGTTCGTTCTGCGGGAACTCCCCGGTCAATGTGTCAAACTGGGTGAGCTTATAGTTTTCCAGTTCCAAAACGCCGCGCGTACCGTCCACAGTCTGCTCCCCATGCCCTGTCGTAAAGAAGATTTCTGAAATCGTCATACCGTCCACGAAGTTTGCCAGCTTGCCAGTGACCGCCCGCTCAATATAGCTATAGCCACCATCTTTGCTGACAAAATCGCTCGAATTTACGGTTTCATACTTGTCTCCCTGCCGGATGATTAGGGAGTTCAGCGTCAGGTTTTGCATATCCTGCTGGTAGGCCTTAACCTCCATCGGATTTTTTGCTACATCGACCTCTTTCACAGAAATTTTTCCGTTGCGCTGTGTATATTTGCTCAGCACATTTTTCACCAGAGAGAGGCTTTCGCTCTCCGTCCCTGTAGTGAGAATCAAGATTTCGGTATCCTTGTCAATCTTGTCGACCAGTTCTTCGCTCTCCTCTGTCAGCTGAAATATCTTATCCTTCGTAAAGTCGATTTCAAGCGAGATTTTATCATTGAGCGTCACCAAAATGGCGTTTAAAAGCAGGGTAATGATAATGGCACCGATGATAACCGCGGATGAATTGACTCTGTATCTAAAATTCTTTTTATTCTGCTTCATCGTCCTACCTCCAGCGTCTTTTCTCTACCATTCTGATTGTCAGCAGGTTAAATAAAGCCGTAAGGCTGACAAAATAGAAGATAGGAACAAAATTCAGGGTACCAATGGAAAAGTCATAGTACCGCTTGTTGATAGACAGGAAGTCCAAAAGCCAGTCCAGCGCCTTACCGAGCCATGTCCAGCCGCCCTGCAAAATGCTTGAAAAACTCATATTCAGGTTTGCCAAAAACCACAAAAAGAACAGAATTGCCAGCGTGGAAACCGCTGAAACAACCTGGCTTTCCGTCAACGATGACATGAACATGCCAATGGAGATAAACAGCAGCCCGATTAAAAACAGGCCAAAATAGCCCACAACGGCTT
This sequence comes from uncultured Eubacteriales bacterium, assembly GCA_902478395.1. Lineage (GTDB taxonomy): Bacteria > Bacillota > Clostridia > UBA1381 > UBA9506 > CABSKZ01. The sequence goes on from CABSKZ010000212.1 coordinate 4,175, forward strand.
CCCCAACCGCAGGGCTGCCATACATTTTCATGATAAGAATGAAAAACATGGTTGCCACAACAGATATCAGCAGCACCGCAGCAGCCGCGAAAAATTTTCCAAGCACAATGCCGGAAACCTTAACCGGCGCCGTCAGAAGCAGCTGGTCCGTTTTACTTTTGCGCTCTTCTGAAAACAGGCGCATGGTAATAATCGGGATGATGAACACGAAAATCAGGCTGATGTTGGAGAAAAAGCCCGTCAGCGCCGTGCTCTGCGCGTTTAGGTTAATCATAACGAACATGAGGGAAGCGTAAAAAATAAACGCACCCAAAAAGATGTATCCAATCGGCGATTTAAAATACGCCCTGAATTCCCGTTTGAATATAGCCTGCATTATTTCTCGCCCTCCTCAGTCTTTTCTGGCTCCGCTTGAGGTTCTGCGGCTTCTTCCGCGATCGGTTCGGCAGCCTGATCTGTCTCCGTCGGAACGGTTGTGTCCGCGCCGCTGGCTTCCTCGCCGGAATTCACCAGCTCCACTTCCTCCTCAGGTATGTCAGAGAACGTGTCTACGCCGCTTCCAGCGCCTTTTGTGACCTCAAGGAAGATTTCCTCAAGCGACAAGTCCATCGCCTGCATGGAAAGAATCGGCATGTTTGCTGCCGCAAGCGCGCTGAAAATGCTGGCGCGCACGTCTGTGTCCGGATTTGCCTCAACAATAAAGTCTATCGTATTGGCTTCCTTGCGGCCCAGCGATTTCACATACTTAATTCCCTGCACCCGCTCCAGCACATCGAGTATCTCACGCTCGCTGCCGGTGACACGGATTTGGAATTTATTCTCATTGGAAATGGATTTTCCGAGATTTTCCGCCGTGTCGCTCGCCACCAGTTTTCCCTTGTTGATAATGATAACGCGCTCACAAATCGCGTTGACCTCCTGCAAGATATGGGAAGACAAAATGACCGTATGGTCCCGCCCCAGCTTTTTAATCACGTCGCGGATTTCAATAATCTGCTTCGGGTCGAGTCCAACAGTCGGCTCGTCGAGAATCAGCACCTCCGGGTTTCCCACCATCGCCTGCGCCAGGCCGACACGCTGCTTGTAGCCTTTGGAGAGGTTGGAAATCAGCCGGTCTTTTACGTCCGTAATTTTTACTGTGTCCATAATCGCCTGTAAGTGCTTCTCACGGTCCTCCTTCACCTGCTTTAAATCGCAGACGAAATCGAGATATTCCGAAACCGTCATATCCATGTAAAGCGGCGGATGCTCCGGCAGATAACCGATTTTCCGTTT
>CABSKZ010000213.1 GCA_902478395.1 uncultured Eubacteriales bacterium
GCAGGACTGATGACAAAGGTGAATCTCATTGTTGCGTTTGTCATTTTGTTTTGTTTTATTTTAATTGGTATCTTGTTTGATGTTGTTGGCGTGTCCGTTACCGCCGCGTCGGAGGTTCCGTTCCATTCGCTGTCTTCGCGCAAGGTTCGTGGGGCGAGAGAAGCCGTCCGGCTGATTCGCAACGCGGACAAGGTTGGAAACTTCTGTAATGACGTAATTGGGGATATTTGTGGTATCATTTCCGGCAGCGCGACTTCGGCTATCGTGGTCATGCTGCACGCGATGATGCCGGGCAGCAATGAGTTTATCGTGACAATCGTTCTCGCTGGAATGACGGCCGCGCTAACCGTCGGAGGAAAGGCTGCCGGTAAATCGTTTGCCATATCCAATTGCAATACTATTGTATTCACGGTCGGAAAGCTGGTCAGTTTTGTCCGGCCGGCAAGAGAAAAGAAAGAGAAAAAGAGGTCTAATAGATGATAGAAACGACAAATAAAACAAGACTTTTAGGGATTATTGGAACGCCGGTAGAGCATACCCTGTCGCCGAAGATGCACAGTTATATGGCCCGAAAAAACAATGAGGACTTAGCATATCTGGCTTTTGATGTGGCAAACGGTGATTTTAAGAATGTTGTCGATGCCGCAAAAAAGATGGGGGCGCTGGGGTTTAACATTACATCGCCATACAAGGTGGAGGTGATGGGTTGCCTTGACGAGATAGATGAGGAAGCACAGCGGATGGGAAGCGTCAACACCATTGTGAATCGTGAAGGGAAATGGTACGGCTATAACACAGATGGCGCAGGCTTTGTCGGTGCGCTGGTCCTGGATGGATATGTACTTAAAGGAAAAAAGATTCTCATGTTGGGCGCCGGTGGTTCTGCCCGCAGTGTTTCCTACAAATTTGCGCAGCAAAATGTAGGTTCGATTACTATTTCTGCAAGAAATGGACAAAATATAGCTAAAATAGGTGACGTCATCACCCAATATACGGACGTCCCATTTTATGGGGAGATGGACGATTCCACCGAATATGATTATATCGTCAACACGACGCCGCTTGGAATGCATCCGCACGAAGGAGAAAATCCGTTTGCGGCGTATATGGATAAAATTCATTCCGGAACGGTATGCTGCGATTTAATTTATAATCCACGGAAAACGCTTTTTTTAAGAGAAGCAGAAAAGCGCGGCGCAAAGCTGGTAAACGGTTTGCCAATGCTTGTTTTACAAGGAATTTACGCATTCAGCCACTATATCGGGCGGGACATTGACGTTTCCATATATGGAGAGCTGATGGACTTGTTGGGAGAATTCAAAATCTGAAATTGACGTAGAAGGTGCACAAATGATAGAGCGGAGACATATTACGCTGGAAGATAAGGACTTATTGAGAGATTATATTCAGAAGGATGATAATTCCACCTATAACTACACGACAATGTACCTCTGGTCGCAGGATGGTTCCATCACCTACGCCGAAGTGTGCGGGTGTCTGGTCGTATTTTACCAGTTCGGCAAAGGACCTATTACCGCTTCCTTCCCTGTAGGAAACGGAGATGTCAAAGCCGCGGTTGAAACGGTTTCCGCATATCTTCGGGAAAACAAACTAAATCCTGTTTTCCGCAATTTAGATGATGGTAAAGTGGAAATGATGAAGGCGCTGTTTCCGGGCCGGTTTGAGTATATTTACGACAGAAACAACTCCGATTATCTTTATGAAACCGAAAAAATGATTACGCATGCCGGCAAAAAACTTCACCAGAAGAGAAACCATTTAAATTATTTCCTCAAAACTTACCAATATGAATACATTGAATTGACGCATGATGACATGGAAGAGTGCCGCACCCTCTTTGATCGTTGGATTGATGAGAAAGAAGCCCTGCATTGGATAGGCGATTCCCGTGAAGCAACCTACCGTCTGTTGGACCATTTCGATTATCTTGGAGTGCGGGGCGGCGGCATTAAAATTAACGGAGAGCTGATTGCTTTTTCCATCGGTGAGCCGGTGACGGACAATACCGCGCTTATTCATATCGAATTTGGGGACCCAACGATACGCGGCGCGTTCAATATCATCAACCAACAGTTCTGTGAGCATGCTTGGAGTGCGTATCAATATGTGAACCGCGAGGAGGATATGGGCCTTCCCGGCTTGCGGCAGGCGAAGCTGGCCTACAGGCCGGTTAGAATCTTGGACAAGTATAACGCGGTTGCAATTTAGCGGAGGACACAGATGAACTTTGGACAAGCGCGGCTGGAGGAAAAGGGACAAATAAAAGACCTTTGGGCTTATGCTTTCAATGAGCAGGAGCCTTTTTTGTCTGGCTATTTTGATAAGTACTGGAACTGTGCAGACGCGGTAGCCGCAACAGAGAATGGAACAGTCGCCGGGGCGCTGCACATGCAGTCATACCCTCTTCATTTGTATGGACGGACGGTTTCAGCCTCCTATATCGAGGGAGTCAGTGTACTGCCGGAAATGCGCGGAAAGGGAATCGCCAAGGGATTAATGAAGCAGGCATTAGATATGGAGTGGCGGCGCGGCGACGCGTTGAGTATATTAATACCGTTTTCCTACGAATTTTACCGCCGTATGGGATATGCGCTTTGTTACAGCCAGCAATATTTCGAGTGCGGCGCGGCGGATCTGCCATCAGAGACAAAGGGATACTCTGCTATAAGAAGGCTTACCGCAGCGGATATTCCGGAGATGAAACGCCTGTATGAGGCATTCTGTAAGGATAAAAACGGCTGGTTGATACGCGATAGTCGATATTGGGAATATCTGTTTTTTTTGATGGGAATTGCGAGCGGATATTTTTATGGCGCGTTTGATACGAGCGGAAACATGCGTGGCTACGTTGGATTTTTAAAGCAAAAGGAACGGTTTAAAGTAAAGGAACTTGTTTATGCGGACGGTAAGGCCCTGTCTGGCCTGTTAAGCTTTGTAGCATCTCATTTTTCCGTCTATAACACCATTGCATTTGACGCTCCGGCTGGGGACAGACTGCACGACTTTCTCGCAAATCCACGCTGTACCTGCACAATCAAGCCGTCTTTCATGGCGCGCATCGTAAACGTGGAGCAGGCGCTTTCCATCGTTGCCGGACAGGAAGATATAGTTCTTGCGGTTGAGGATTCCTTTTACGAGAAGAACAACGGCGTATACAGCCTGTGTGGCGGAAAAGTAGAGAAGTCTGCAACCGCGAAGCCGGAAATGAAATTGGGGATACAGCAGTTAACACAGCTGTTCTGCGGATTTGTTTCCAGCTATGAGCTGGCGGGGCTGGGGCAGATTTCAATGAAGCCAGAGCTGCTTGCAAAGCTGGACAGGCTATTTCCACAAAAGAAAAACTATTTGTATGAATTTTGATACCAGATTTGAAAGAAAGGCGTGGATAAATGAAAGCGATTGTAGTCGGCGGTGGTCTGGCGGGATGTGAGGCAGCGTGGCAGCTTGCAAAACAGGGAATCGAGGTTACCTTATATGAGATGAAACCTGAGAAAAAAAGTCCGGCACATTCTCTTGATTTGCTGGGCGAACTGGTGTGCTCCAATTCGCTCCGGGCCGATACGCTGGAAAATGGGGCCGGTCTGTTAAAAGCAGAAATGCGGATGCTCGATTCGGTGGTGACTACGTGTGCAGATGCAACGCGTGTTCCGGCTGGCGGCGCGCTTGCGGTGGATCGGGTTGGGTTCGCACAAATGATGACGGACATCATCCGGGGTAACCCTTTCATTGAGGTTGTACAGGAGGAGGTTCACTCGATTCCTGACGGAGACTGCGTGGTGATTGCCAGCGGACCGCTGACGAGTGAAGCGCTTTCTAAGAGCATTCAGGAATTTTTTGGCGAAGAGCAGTTGTATTTTTATGACGCCGCCGCGCCGATTGTTACATATGAATCAATTGATAAAAGTAAGGTGTACCGGAAAGCCCGGTATGACAAAGGAACCGCTGACTATATTAACTGTCCGATGAACAAGGCGCAGTACGAAGCCTTTTATGAAGAGCTGATTCACGCGGAAACAGCGGAGATGAAGTCTTTTGAACGGCAAAAGGTCTTTGAAGGTTGTATGCCGGTTGAGGTAATGGCAAAACGCGGCCCACACACCCTGACCTTCGGCCCGCTCAAACCCGTAGGACTGGAACACCCGGAAACTGGTGAGGAGTTTTACGCTGTCGTACAGCTGAGGCAGGACGACAAGGATGGAGCGCTGTATAATATGGTCGGGTTCCAGACGCACTTGAAATTCGGAGAGCAAAAGCGTGTATTTTCTATGATTCCGGGGCTGGAGCACCTTGAAATTGTACGCTATGGCGTCATGCACCGGAACACCTTTCTCCATTCGCCCGGAATACTGAAAAACACCTACGAAACCAAGAAACGCCCTGGCCTGTTTTTTGCCGGGCAAATTACTGGGGTGGAGGGGTATGTGGAATCCGCATCTTCAGGTATTGTCGCGGGTATCAATGCAGCTAAACACCTTCTCGGAAAGACACCAGTGGTATTCCCATCGTCAACAGCGACCGGTGCGCTGGCACACCACGTTTCCAGCTTCTCAGGCAAAGATTTTCAACCAATGAACATTAACTTCGGCATCATTGACGGGTTGGATTGCCGTATCAAAAATAAGAAGGAGCGGTATCAAAAAATATCTGAACGGGCGCTAAAAAATATGAAAGAAATCATAGAGAGGTCATTATGAATTTAGAACAATTTAACGGGAAACAAAGAGCCGCAATATTGACTACGGACGGGCCGATTCTGATTCTGGCGGGGGCAGGCTCAGGCAAAACAACCGTTGTCGTCAACAAAATCGCATATATACTGGAACAGGCGCTTGCACGTCCATACCAGATGCTGGCAATCACGTTCACCAATAAGGCCGCGAACGAAATGAAGGAACGGATTGAAGGGCTCATTGGCGCAGACGCGGCGGAAGGCATGTGGATTCATACCTTCCATTCCGCCTGTATGCGGATTTTGCGGCGAAATATTGAATGTCTGGGGTATAAATCGGACTTTATTATCTATGATTCCGCCGATCAGAAGACGTTGATAAAGCGTTGTCTGAAGGAACTGAACATGGATGAGAAATTTTTCCCGCCGCGCAGCGTGCTTTCTGTGATTTCCTCCGCGAAAGATGATTTGATGGAGCCGGATACGTTCGCTGAAGCGTATGAGTCAGACTTTCGGAAAGCGAAAATCGGCGAGGTGTATAAGCTTTATCAGAAACGGCTGTTTGAAGCAAATGCACTGGATTTTGACGATATCATCATGCAGACCGTGAAGCTGCTGTCACAGGAGCCAGAGGTGCTTTCATATTATCAAAATAGATTCCGGTATATATTTGTAGACGAATATCAGGATACGAACAATTCACAGTATATGCTGACGAGTATGCTGGCCGCTGTCCACCAAAACATCTGTGTGGTTGG
>CABSKZ010000214.1 GCA_902478395.1 uncultured Eubacteriales bacterium
GAATAAATCCTGTAAGGATTTTATACACCTGCGGGTGCGGGTTTTCAAGGTTGGTTTTATTGCACATTAAATTCCTGTTCTGTTTCTATTGCAATTTAACGTAAAATAAATCCTATACAGGTTAAATTTAGCTGGTGGGTAGCAATAATACTTTTCTTTTAAGTTAATATTTAAAATACAACAAAATGAAGCACTCCGTAAAAACAAAACAATAATTTTAAGAAGTCGAGGTGGTACAAATGGGGATGACGATGACGCAAAAGATTCTGGCTAAAAAGGCAGGATTAAAGGAAGTAACAGCGGGACAGCTTATTAAAGCAAAAACAGATCTGGTTCTGGGAAATGATATTACCGCGCCTGTTGCAATCGGGGAATTTGATAAAATCGGAATCAACTCTGTCTTTGATAAAACCAAAATTGCACTGGTGCCAGACCATTTCACGCCGAACAAGGATATTAAGTCCGCGGAACAGGCAAAGGTTGTGCGCGATTTTGCCCACAGGCACGAAATTGTAAATTATTTTGAAATTGGGGAAATGGGAATCGAACATGCCCTTCTGCCGGAAAAAGGTTTGGTGGTCGCGGGGGATTTGGTCATCGGGGCAGATTCGCACACCTGCACCTACGGCGCGCTTGGCGCCTTTTCCACAGGAGTTGGCAGCACAGATATGGCGGGCGGCATGGCGACCGGGGAGGTTTGGCTCAAGGTTCCTGAAGCAATCCAATTCCGTCTGACCGGAGCGTTGACGGGCTGGACGAGCGGAAAAGACGTAATTCTGCACATCATTGGCATGATTGGTGTAGACGGCGCACTCTACAAATCCATGGAATTTACCGGTGAAGGCGTTCATTCTCTGTCTATGGACGACCGGTTCACTATCGCAAATATGGCAATCGAAGCCGGCGCAAAAAATGGAATTTTTCCGGTTGACGATAAAACCGTTGCCTATATGAAAGAACATTCTAAAAAAACCTACACGGTTTATGAGCCGGATGATGACGCGAAGTACGCACAAACCTTTACGATTGATTTATCTGAAATCAAGCCAACGGTGGCGTTCCCGCATCTGCCGGAAAACACCAAAACAGTTGATGAAGCCGGAGATGTCAAAATTGACCAGGTTGTCATCGGTTCCTGCACAAATGGCCGTATTGACGACCTCCGCGTTGCCGCTAAGGTTTTGCAGGGGCATAAGGTTGCCGTCCGGACGATTATATTCCCAGCAACACAAAAAATCTATTTGCAGGCTATGGAAGAGGGCCTTTTGAAAACGTTTATCGAAGCTGGCGCCGCTGTCAGCACCCCGACCTGCGGACCTTGTCTCGGCGGCCACATGGGGATTCTGGCTAAGGGCGAACGCTGCGTTGCGACCACAAACCGGAACTTTGTCGGCCGAATGGGCCATACTGAAAGCGAAGTCTATCTGGCAAGCCCGGCTGTCGCGGCAGCTTCAGCCATTGCGGGCAAAATCGCACAGCCGTAAGGAGGGCAAGAAGATGAAATTAACCGGCAAAACCATAAAATTCGGAGACAATGTGGATACTGATGTCATCATCCCGGCACGGTATTTGAATACGACCGATCACAAAGAACTGGCAAAGCACTGCATGGAGGATATTGACAAAGAATTCGTGAACAAAGTGCAGAAGGGCGATATCATGCTCGGCGGAAAAAACTTTGGATGCGGTTCCTCACGCGAACATGCGCCGATTGCCATTAAGGCGAGTGGTATCAGCTGTGTCATCGCGCAGACCTTCGCGCGGATTTTCTACCGCAACGCCATCAATATCGGCCTGCCGATTCTGGAATGTGCCGACATTGGCGAGGCCAACAGCGGCGATGAGCTGGAGGTTGATTTTGACAGCGGCATCATTCGGAACCTGACGCAGGGAACCGAATACCAGGCCGCACCATTTCCGGAATTCATGCAGGAAATCATGCAAAATAATGGCCTGATTGGCTACATTAAAAGCAGTATGGGGGTGCGCTCCTGATGAACTATTCAATTGCAGTTTTAAAGGGTGACGGCATTGGGCCGGAAATCGTAGACGCCGCGCTGGGTGTTCTTGACAAAGTCGGAACGGTATACGGACACCAGTTCCATTACAACTGCGTAGACGTTGGAGGCTGCGCGATTGACAAGTTCGGCGAGCCGCTTCCAAAAGCGAGTCTTGATGTCTGCCTCTCATCGGACAGCGTTCTGCTCGGCGCGGTTGGCGGCCCAAAATGGGATGATTTACCTGTCAATATACGGCCGGAAAAGGCACTGCTGGGGCTTCGCAAAGAGTTAGGACTGTATGCCAATCTGCGTCCGGTTCTTCTCATGCCGCAGCTAAAGGACGCTTCTCCGCTGAAAGACCGCGTCATCGGCGACGGGCTTGATATCATGGTTGTCAGGGAGCTGACCGGCGGTATTTATTTCGGTGAAAAGGGCGACGGAGAAAATTTTGCATACGATACGGAAAAATATTATGATTTCGAGGTGGAACGGATTGCGCGAACCGCCTTTGAGATTGCGATGAAGCGTGGCAAACGTGTCACCAGTGTGGATAAAGCGAATGTGCTAAACAGTTCCAAGTTCTGGCGCGGAATTGTGGAAAAAGTACATGGAGAGTATCCGGAAATCGAACTGAACCACATGTATGTGGATAATGCCGCGATGCAGATTGCGACCAATCCGCGGCAGTTTGACGTTATCGTAACCAGCAACATGTTCGGCGATATTTTATCCGATCTCGCCGCAACGATTACCGGCTCCATCGGCATGCTTGCCTCCGCCAGCACTGGGGACGGAACGCGCGGCATGTATGAGCCGATTCATGGAAGCGCGCCTGATATTGCTGGAATGGATAAGGCAAACCCGATTGCAACCATCATTTCCGTTGCCATGATGTTCCGGACAGCTTTTGGGCTGACAGCTGAAGCCGACGCGGTAGAACACGCGGTGGAAAAGGCCCTGGACGCAGGCTGCCGCACTGGCGATATCATGTCAGATGGTATGACTCTGGTCGGGACAAAAAAAATGGGAGAAGTAATTTGCGGCTTTATAAATGGATAAAGCATGATAAGCGAGCAGGTTCGGCGGAATCCGGACCTGTTCTTCTTTTATTGCATAAGAAAAGACCGCCCCACAAGTGGGGCGGTCCATAAAAATTATACGGTTAGCAAAGTCTCCTAGCGCACCTTGAGGTGCCGCCAGCAATAAAGCAAGACAGGCTTAATGCGCACCTTCCGTATATGTGGCGGCCACGAAAAAATATTTTATTTTTTTGGAATCCGCAGAGCCGTCAGGCGTTTTACGTCCTCCAAAATCTCATTGCCGACAACATCAATCATCAGCCACCTGCTCCCATTGCCTGGCTTTGTCTCATTATAAAGCTGGCGGACAGCTTCGCTGCATAGGGGCAGGAGAAGTTCCGCTTCCGCCCGTTCCCGTTCGCCAATCACAACCAGACAGGCAAAATACCCTTTTCGCGGATAGAGCGTACAAACTGACCGGCTGCCTCTTTTATATTTGATGTTCCATCCCCTTGCCATGGAGCATCTGCTGTATTCTATTTTCGGCACGGCCTGGCAAACCGTCTCAAGATAGCGGCAAAATTCTTTCCAGAGAGCGCTTCCGATATATTCCGTAACTTCAGACATCGCCGGCTGTTTCTCCGCAGGATATTGCTCCGTCCAGCTCATTAACTTCTCTCTTTCTCCGCTTCCCCAACCTTACAAATTCACTTTAGGAAGTGTAGCAAAGCCCTTTTCAAGGTCTTCATCCGTCGGGACATAGTCCGCCATAGTCCCATTGTTATATGCGGCGTAAGCGGACATATCGAAATATCCTGTTCCAGTACATCCAAACACGATTGTTTTCTTTTCCCCTGTCTCCTTGCATTTGACTGCCTCATCCAGCGCAACGCGGATTGCATGGGAGGATTCCGGCGCCGGGAGCGTCCCTTCAGTGCGGGCAAACAACTCTGCTGCCTGGAATACCTTTGTCTGCTCCACGGCACGGGCTGTCATATACCCGTCATGATAAAGTTTAGAAACAATCGGCGACATGCCATGGTAGCGCAAGCCCCCGGCATGGTTCGGCGACGGCATGAAGCCGCTTCCCAGCGTATACATCCGCATGAGCGGCGTTGTCTGTCCGGTGTCCCCAAAGTCAAACGCATACCGGCCGCGCGTTAAGGATGGGCAGGAGGCTGGTTCTACTGCGATAAACTCAATATCGCTTTTCCCTTCTATCTTATCTGCCATGAACGGGGATATGAGGCCGCCGAGATTTGACCCGCCGCCCGCACAGCCAATGATGATATCCGGTTTTATTCCATATTTATCCAGAGCCGTTTTTGTCTCCTGACCAATAATGGACTGGTGCAGAACCACATGGTTCAATACGCTGCCCAAAACATACCGGCAGTTTTCCGTTTTCATTGCTACTTCCATGGCTTCTGAAATTGCGCAGCCAAGTGAACCGCCCGTTCCTGGATTTTCCGCCAAAATTTTCTTTCCGACCTCGGTTGTGTCTGACGGAGACGGAATGACCCTTCCGCCATAGGTTTCAATCAGCGTTTTCCGGTATGGTTTCTGCTCAGCCGAAACCTTAACCATATATACAGTCAGGTCCACACCGTAGAATGCGCACGCCATCGAGAGCGCTGTGCCCCACTGTCCCGCGCCGGTTTCCGTCGTCAGATGCGTCAGTCCCTGCTTTTTTGCGTAGTAAACTTGTGCAGCCGCCGAGTTCAGCTTATGCGAGCCTGAGGTGTTGTTTCCCTCAAATTTATAGTAAATCTCTGCCGGAGTGTCCAGCGCCTTCTCCAGATTATATGCACGGACAAGCGGCGAAGGACGGTACATCTTGTAAAAGTCCATAATTTCACCCGGAATGCTGATATGCCGGTCCGTCGTGTTTAATTCCTGCGCAACCAGGTCGTCGCAAAACACAGGCTTTAAATCTTCTGCTGTACAGGGCTTGAGCGTCGCGGGGTGGATAAACGGGTCCGGCAGCTCCTTCATTGCCGCCCGTACATTAAACCAGGTTTGCGGCAGCTCTTCTTCCGATAAGTAAATTTTGTAGGGGATGTTTGCCATTGGTATCAATCCTTTCAATATAAAATCAAAAGCGCTTGAGGGTACAAAAAAACCCCGCAAACCCTTTTGGTGATAAGCAGAGTTAAATGACACTATTCAACTAATTACTCTCATCTCATCTGGCTAAACTCATCTAATCTCTACTCTAATGAATAGTATATGATAAAATTATCCGATTGTCAAGTATTTGTTTCAAGAATTACCTGTCCTGTATTTTTCGAGGCCGTTGCGGTTATACTGTCAAATTGGCACTAGAAGATACTATTTAGAAAAAACGTGCATTTTACAGAAATATGTGGTATAATATCCTATATTAGTAAATTCAGGAGAGGGGTATCTTCATGATGAAAAAAATCT
>CABSKZ010000215.1 GCA_902478395.1 uncultured Eubacteriales bacterium
GTTTCCGGTCATGGTATTTGTCTGGATTTGGGTGTAAATTTAATTACGCACCACAATGGAAGCGTTTCAGAGACAATTTTTTCGGGTCTTGCAAAAGACACATGGTACCACGTTGAGATTTGGGCACGCACTTCTGAAAGCAAGTTTGATATTTCAATAAAGGACCCGAACGGTATTGTACAAAAAGCTGAAGGGCTGACAGCACGAGGTAGTTTGTCAGCGGGAATTGATAAGTTGCTTTTTGCCGCGAAACGGGCTGACGCTTCTGTTCTGGTTGATAATCTTATGGCCGGGCCTTATGTTAAGGGGGCTGAAACTCCTTCAGGCGGCGATATTGACGACGATACGCCGTTTACCGCTCCCCGGGCGCCAAAAGACGGAGATTTCATAATCTTCGCGGGAGACAGTATAACCGAGGCAGGCGGATATCCTAACTATTTGCAGGATTTTTATGCAACAAGATACCCGGATAAGAAAATCGCTTATTACAACGCGGCGTGCGGCGGTCACACGGCGGAGGATATACTCATCAGGTACGATTATGATATAAAGCCATTAAAGGATGCAACACAGATATACATAATGCTTGGTACAAACGACTTCAAAGCGTTTCTGTATCTTCCGGAAAACGATGGGGTAGCCGCCAAAGATGCCGAAAAGCTTAGCCGTATGATAAGTGCCCAAAACAATATGGAGCGGTTGCTGCAAAAGCTGAACGAAGATTTTCCGGATGCTGAAAAAACAGTTATGCTCGACACACCGGTTGACATGGTAAGCGACTGGGAAGGGCACGGTGTGCAGAGCGGGACGATTTTCACCGAGAATGTAAACGATGCTCTCAGAAGCCTCGGCAGCCGGTATAAAAAGCTTTGTCAGACCTATGGAGCAAATTATGTGGATATGAACGGCCATGTTTTAAATGCTGTGAAAAAGCAGGCTGAGATGGACATTCATACCGACAGCTGGATCGTGAAAAAAGACAGGATTCATCCGAACAATGTCGGACAAATGGTTATGACCTATTCACTGCTGAAGGATGAATATAAAATTGACGATTCGATAGCGGAGGTCAGCATAGACGTTTCGGACTTGAGTTATTCTGAAACTAACTGCAGCGTTTCAGGAATAGCGGGAAATATAAACGGTGTGAAATACACATACAGCCCAAAATCACTGCCCATGTATGCAACGTCGGATTATATAAACGCAGACGCACTGGTTTCGTGGAGTGATGATCTCAACAGAGAAATCATAAAGATCGAAAATCTTGGTGCGGGAATGTATGATATAAAACTGAATTCAAGGACTGCGGCAAAGGTTTCAGCGGCGGAACTTCAAATGGGGGTGAACATAGGCGCGCTGTCGCTGAACCCGAATCAAACGGTTTCGCTCAATATTTATAATAAATCTAAAGCGAAAAGAGACAAAGAGGTGCTTTTGCGGCATATTATGGCTGCGAAAACACAGCTTATAAAAGAAGGTGTGGATTTAACAGATGCTGACGCGGTGATAGCTAAGCTTAACTCATATAATACTTCAACATCTATTGGAATAAGGGCGCAGAACACACTTCAAGCAATAGATGATTTTAACAATCCGATGGAAAGTGTTAACCGCTTAATAAATGAAATCAAAAAGCTGGAAAACGAGCTTTATGCACTGTGCGTTCCTGTTTCGTATGACGTTGAAATTGTTAAGGGCGAGGACTCGGAGCCAGGACTTTTATATTCTGAGAATTTTGAAAGCACAGCTTGGCCGGGATATACGCTTATTACGAATACCCAGCGTGAGGCGCTTGCAAGTCCGCAGGACGGCAAGGTTGAGATTGTAACTGAAAATAATGAGAAGTATGGAAAGGTTTTGAACGTTACCGACACAAGCAGCACGAAAATAATACGCGCTGACGGAACCTTTGATACCGGAGGGTGTAAGAATATCAGGGTTGAGCTTGACGTTCTGCCTGAACCGTTTTCAATAATCCAGTTTACGGATGACAGTACCGGAGTGTATTCAAAAGACAGTAACAGTTATTTTATGTACATTTGCTTTAATTCAGGCGGCAGAATCCAGTACCGTGATCAAGGAGCGCCAATCGACCTCACAGAACAGAACCTTTATAATGAAGGACAATGGAACAAGGTGATTGTTGAGCTTGATACGCAAAATGCCAAGTACAATGTATATATAAACGGCAGAAACATTATAAGCCGCAGCACACTGAAGTGGGGAGCCGGCAGGGTTCCCAATACTATTACAGTTGGCAGTACATTTTCCCAAACAAGACAGTGCGGAATTAAGGTTGATAACATTAAGGTGTACGACGCAGGTGTAACAATATCTATGGAGTCCGCGGCAATTTATTCCAAAGGCGTATCGGTTGAAGTTCCAGAGGCGGGAAGCGCAGTGAAAGGTGTTGTTTCCATTAAAAACTCATTGGGAAGGCCGGCTCCTGTTATGGTAGTGTTTGCGCAATATGCAAAGAGCGGAGAATTGACTGGCGTTTCCGTTTCTAATACGACACTGGAATCATCTTCGGAGGTTCAGATTGTTGAAACGGGGGAATTTATCGCCCATGAGGCATCAAATTTTAAAATATTTGTCTGGAATGCAAATATGCAGCCGATTGGAGTTTACAGCGCTTCAAACTATGAAGACAGGGATACTGCGCTTAAAAATATCAAGTCGATATATTCAAGCGACACGACAAATATTTTAACGTGTCAGAGTCCTTGGAAGCTTGAAACGTACCCGGCAAAAATTACGGAGGAGCTAATTTTAGCTCCTCTTGCCGAGGTTTTAGAAACAAATATAGATGTTTACAGTATGCAGGCAGGGCCTTGCTGGGTCCCGTGGTGGCCCAGCGAGGTGTATCCAGTTGAAGAGCACATAAAATGGTTTCATGAAAATGTCAGGGAAAATTCATCCAACATCTGGTTAAATTATGTCTTAAACGGCGGCGACATGATTTTAGATTCATTAAACTATGCAAAAGAAAACGGCAAAGATTTTATGCCTAGCTTCAGACTTAATGACGTGCATCAGAAATCTGATGCGTTTGACGATTCAAAAGCGCGTATTGAAAGTGTCCCCAGATTTTACCGTGAACATCCCGAATATTTGGTTGGCGATGACCCGAATCAGGCTAGCTATGGGCGGTATGTGCAGGATTGGCAGCATGAGGAAGTAAGGGAATATAAGCTTTCATTAATTGAGGAAATCATTGAAAATTATGATATAGATGGAATTGAATTGGATTTTCTACGGTCAACGGTTTTGTTTAATACAACCACCACTACCGAGAGCCAGCGTGATGAAATAATGTTGAATGTGATTAAACGGGTCCGCGCGGCGCTTGATAAAAAGCCCGGAAGATATCGATATCTTTGCGTGCGCATACCGGCGCATATCTATTGCCATGATGCAATTGGGGTAGATGTTAGAGCGTTTGCAGGCGCAGGGGTTGATATATTCAATATCTCAACATATTATTGCACCGAACAAGCAACGTCACTGAAGGAAATCAAGGAACTTGCCGGAGACAGCCTAGTAATTTTTGAAATGTCTTATGCGACCGGTCTTGGAAAAACAGAGAGCGGGGCGTCGTCTCTGCGGCGCGCAACAAAGGAGCAACTTAACACAACAGCTTACCTTGCATATAAAGACGGCGCTGACGGTATATCGCTGTTCAATTTCCAGTATTACCGTGAGCAGCTCGGCCTTGACGACCCGCCTTATTCTGAACCGCCGTTTGAGATAATTGACGGTCTTACAGATTTAGATTATCTTTCAACGTGTCAGCAGCATTATTATTTTGCAGAGAACCATCGTGACCCCAAAAAGCCTTCGTGGCCGCTTCCGAAAACTGCAGCGGCTGGAAAAAATGTAACGTGGGAATTTCAGCTTGCCGCACCTAAGGGCGGCTGGAGTAAGAACGGGAAATTCAGAATTCAAGCAAAGCAGGATATAAGCGAATGTGAGTTTGTTTTAAAAATAAACGGTACCGCATTAAGCGAAATGAACGATGTTTCGGAGCCTTACCCCAATATGTACATCCAAATTACAGGTGCGCCTAAGTGTATAAAAGCATGGGAGATTCCCGCGGGGATACTGGAGGAAGGCTCAAACGCTGTAACGCTTACTCTTTTAGGTGGGAGTGATGTTGTGATTGAATACGTAGATTTGGCAATACAATAATTTCGTGGGAAGCTTCATGGCTTGCAGGAGGGCCAAAAAATCAAAATACAATGGAATGGTATTTACACAAAAATATTTTTTGCTGTTTTAGGGTTCCTATGCACTTAAACTGTCATAGTTCAATCAATATAAACATCGTGCAAGGGTTATGTTAAATCTATTGCTGATTAAAATAAAGCTATTGGCTTTCTGGACATCGGTGTACAAAATGCAGCACTCAATGTATATGAGGAATTCTATGAGGTTTTTATTCAGAAAAAGATATTGCGTATTCCGTATGGATACTTGAACAGTTGAAGGAATACAAAATAAGCAGCTATGATTTTTGTCACAGCTAGTATGGGAAAAAATGGGTAGGTAAGTGGCTGGGGTGGAGAAAGTCTATTTCTAACTGGAGTTGTCTTTCGCCGAACGGTTGCCGGGTGAAGTCTTGGTTTACGGAAGTTTAGCGATATCTTGACAGAAATAATGGCAGGGAGCTTTTGCTGCCTGCCACAATATTTCTTTTTTGCCCTTGTATGGTCTTTGCTAACAGTATGGGATAGGTCCAATTTTATTCCATTATATTTTTTGAAATTAATTCGTTCACGAATTAATTTCAAAAAGAAAAAACCGCTTAACAAAGCGGTTTTTTCTTTTCTGGCGGAGTAGGAGAGATTTGAACTCTCGCGCCGCGTTAACGACCTACACCCTTAGCAGGGGCGCCTCTTCGGCCAACTTGAGTACTACTCCGTATGGTCAAATTATGAAACAGAAGCAAGCTTCTGAATTTGATGAAATTATGGCGGAGAGGGTGAGATTCGAACTCACGGTGCACTAAGCATCACTGGTTTTCAAGACCAGCTCCTTAAACCGCTCGGACACCTCTCCATTCAGTCAAAACAACGTAATTTAGTATAGCAAGTTTTTTTGATTTTGTCAAGCATTTTTATTAAAATTATCTAACTTTTTCAGAATCAGAGCACATTAAATCTTGCGCGTCATCTATCACATCATATTTTAGCGCTATCCTCTGGGGAAAACTGCCTAGACAATCGTTGGCTCCGGTATGTTTTTTCGTAGTAATATGTTTTATGAATTTATTTACGGATAACAAAGATAATTTTTTCGCGAATTTCATCGATATATTTTAAGGAATGCAGTAATTCACCGAATGCCGGAACACAGATGCCTGAGG